>CAXTTB010000232.1:0-6095 GCA_964246905.1 uncultured Acetobacteraceae bacterium
CCGGCGTCGTGTAGAGCGTCAGCACCTGGCTCAGCAGCAGCCCGCCCACGATGGTGAGGCCCAAGGGGTAGCGCAGCTCCGACCCGGTGCCGTGTTCGAGCATCAAGGGCAGCGCGCCCAGGAGCGCCGCCGCGGTGGTCATCATGATGGGGCGGAAGCGCAGCAGGCAGGCCTCGGTGATCGCGGCCAAGGGCGACAGGCCGCCCTCCCGCTCCGCCTCCAGCGCGAAGTCGATCATCATGATCGCGTTCTTCTTCACGATGCCCATGAGCAGCACGATGCCGACCAGCGCCACCAGCGACAGGTCCTGCCCGGCGAGCCACAGCGCCAGCAGCGCGCCGATGCCGGCCGACGGCAGGGTGGACAGGATCGTCACCGGATGGATCGTGCTCTCGTAGAGCACGCCGAGCACGATGTAGATCACCACGACGGCCGCCAGGATCAGCCACGGCTCGGAGGCGAGGCTCGCCTGGAACTCCGCCGCGTCGCCGGAGTAGCTGCCGGCGATGGTGGCGGGCAGGCCCATCTCCCGCTCCGCCTGCGCCACCGCGGCGACGGCGTGGCTGAGGCTCGACCCCGGCGCCAGGTTGAAGCTGATGGTCGTGGAGGGGAACTGGCTCTGGTGCGTGACCGCGAGCGGCGCGGTGCCGCGGGTGATGGCCGCGATGGCGGACAGCGGCACCTGCGCCCCGTTCAGCCCCGGCACGCGCAGCCGGTCCAGCGAATGCGGGTCCGCCTGCCAATCCGGGTCGGCCTCCAGCACCACGCGGTACTGGTTGGCCTGGCTGAAGATCGTGCTGATCTGCCGCTGCCCGAAGGCGTCGTACAGCGTGTCCTGCACCTCCTGCATGGTGACGCCGAGGCGCATCGCCGCGTCGCGGTCCACCTGGATGCGGGTGGCGAAGCCCTCCGTCTGCTGGTCGCTGGCCACGTCCTGCAAATCGGGCATGGTGCGCAGCCGGGCGAGCAGCCGCGGCGCCCAGGTCGCCAGCTCGTCCGGGTCGGTGTCGATCAGGGTGTACTGGAACTGGGTGCGGCTGATGCGGGTGCCGATCTGGATGTCCTGCACCGCCTGCATGAACACCGACATGCCCGGCACGCCGCCCATCTCCGCTTGCAGCCGGGCGATCACCGCGGCGGCCCCGTCGCGCTCCCGCCGCGGCTTCAAGGCGATGGTGAGCCGCCCGGTGTTGGGCGTCGCGTTGATGGTGCCGGCGCCGACGAAGGACACCACGCCGGCCACCGCCGGGTCGCGCCGCGCGATCTCCGCAAGCTGGGTCTGCAGCTCCGACATGCGCGGCACGGAGGCGCTTTGCGAGGCCTCCGTCACCGCGACGACCACGCCGGTGTCCTGCTGCGGCAGGAAGCCCTTGGGCGTCAGCACGTACAGCAGCACCGTGCCGCCCAGCGTGCCCACCGCCACCAGCAGCACGAGGCCCTGCCAGCGCAGCGCCAGCGCGAGCGTGCGCCGGTAGCCCTGCGTCAGGCGGACGAAGCCGTGCTCGAACCAGGCCGTCAGCCGGTTCGGCTTCTCATTCGCCCGCAGCAGCCGCCCGCACATCATGGGGGTCAGCGTGAGCGACACGGCGGCGGACATGATGACCGAGGTGCTGAGCACCACGGCGAACTCGTTGAACAGCCGGCCCACCACGCCGGTCATGAACAGCAGCGGGATGAACACGGCGACCAGGCTCACGGTGAGCGAGACGATGGTGAAGCCGATCTGCGCGGCGCCGCGGTAGGCAGCCTCCAGCGGCGGCACCCCGTCCTCGATGAAGCGCACCACGTTCTCGATCATCACGATGGCGTCGTCCACCACGAAGCCGGTCGCGACGGTCAGCGCCATGAGCGACAGGTTGTCGAGGCTGTAGCCGCACAGCGCCATGACCCCGAAGGTGCCGATCAGCGACAAGGGAAGTGCGATGGCCGGGATCAGCGTGGCCCGCGCGCTGCGCAGGAACAGGAAGATCACGAACACCACGAGGCCGATGGACAGCATCAGGGTGAACTGCACGTCGTCCACGGAGGCGCGGATCGTCTCCGTCCGGTCCACCACGACGGCCATCGCCACCGCCGCCGGGATGGCGCGCTGCAGGGCCGGCAGCGCCTCCTTGATCGCGGCAACGGTGGAGACGATGTTGGCGCCGGGCTGCCGCTGGATGTCCAGCACGACGGCGGGGTTGCCGTCGTACCAGCCGGCCACCCGGTCGTTCTCCACGCCGCCGATCACCGTGCCCACGTCGGACAGCCGGACCGGCGAGTTGTTCTTATAGGCGATCACCAGGTCCTTGTAGGCGGCGGGCGTCACGAGCTGGTCGTTGGCGCCGAGGCTATAGGCCTGGCGCGGCCCGTCGAACCCGCCCTTGGCGCCGTTCACGTTGGCCGACGCGACGGCGGTCCGCACGTCCTCCATCGCCAGGCCATAGGCCGCGACCCGCGCCGGATCGACCCGCACCCGCACCGCCGGGCGCAAGCCGCCCTGCACCGTGACCTTGCCGACGCCCTCGATCTGGCTGAGCTTCGGCTGCAAGAGCGTGTCGGCGGCGTCGCTGATCCGGTCGATGGGGATGCTGTCGGAGGTGAGCGCCAAGGACAGGATCGGCGCGTCGGCCGGGTTCACCTTGGCGTAGATCGGGGGATAGGGCAGGCTGGCCGGCAGCGTGCCGGCGGCCGCGTTGATCGCCGCCTGCACGTCCTGCGCCGCGCTGTCCAGCTTGCGGTTCAGGTTGAACTGCAGGGTGATCTGGCTGGTGCCCTCGCTGCTGGTGCTGGTCATGGTGGACAGCCCGGTGATCTGCCCGAACTGCCGCTCCAGCGACGCGGTGATGAGCGTCGCCACCGTGTCCGGCCCGGCGCCCGGCAACTGCGTCGTGACCTGAATGGTCGGGAAATCCACCGTGGGCAGCGCCGCCACCGGCAGCGTCCGGTAGCCCAGCACGCCCCCCAGCAGCACGGCCAGCGCCAGGAGCCAGGTGGCGACCGGGCGCGCGATGAAGGGGGCGGAGAGGTTCATGCGTCAGGTACTGGATCGCCCGCGCCGCTGCGCCGTGCCCGGGCCGCCCCGCCCCTTCGGCCCCGGCTCCTTAGGCACCGCGTCCGGGGCGTTGCCGTCCGGCCCGGCCAGCGCGACCTTCGCCCCGTCCGTCAGCCGCTGCGCGCCATCGACCACGACCTGCTCGCCGGAGCGCAGGCCGTCCGCCACCACGCTCACCTGGTCGTCCTCGTGCCCGACCGTCACCGCACGGCGCTCCGCCACGAGGTTCTGCGCGATCACGAACACGAAGGCGCCGCGCGGCCCGCGCTGCACGGCGGCGGTGGGCACGGTGACGACGCTGCGCTGGGTCTCGGCCAGCATCCGGACGTTGACGAAGCCGCCGGGCCAGAGCAGCAGCTTGTCGTTGGGGAAGGTCGCCTTGAGCTTGATCGTGCCCGTCGCGGGATCGACCACGTTGTCCAAGACGGCGAGCTGGCCCCGGTCCAAGGGATCGCCCATGCCGCCGCCCTGCTTCAGCGCCAGCACCTCCGGCATCCCCTCCTGCATCGCGTTGGCGACGGCCGGCAGCGCCTGCTGCGGCAGGGTGAACACGACGGAGATCGGCTTCAACTGCGTGATCACCGTGAGCGGCACGAGGTCGGCGGGGTGGGCGATGTTGCCGAGATCGACCTGGCGGAAGCCGATCCGCCCGTCGATGGGCGCCTTGATCTCGGTGTAGCTGAGCTGGGTGCGCGCGGTGTCGATCTGCGCCTGGTCGCCGCGCACCTGCGCCTCCAGTTGCGCGGCCTGGGCGCGGGCGGTGTCCACCTGCTGGCCGCTGCTGTAGTTGTTGGCGGCGAGCTTGGCGTAGCGCCCGACGTCCAGCCGGGCGTTGGCGAGGTTCGCCTCGTCCTGCTGCTTCTTCGCCACCGCGGAGTCGAGGCTCGCCTGGTACGGCCGCGGGTCGATGCGGGCCAGCACGTCGCCGGCGCGCACCTCCTGGCCTTCCTGGAACCGCACCTCGGTCAGCGGGCCGTCGATCATCGCGCGGATGGAGACCAGGTTGAACGCCTGCACCGTGCCGAGGCCGTCGAGATAGACCGGCACGTCCCGCGTCTCGCTCCGGGCGGTCAGCACCGGGATCGGCGCCGGCTCCTCCCCGGCGCCGCCGCGCCGCCGTCCGCTGCCCCCGCTTGCACCCCCGCTTGCCCCGGCGTGCTCCGTCGCCGCCGGGCGGAACCAGTAGTAGTACCCGGCGCCGCCGGCGGCCCCCAGCAGGAGCAGGACCAGCAGGATGCGCTTCACGATTGGGCATCCTGGGACGCCGCCGAGGCCTGGGTCCAGCCGCCGCCCAGCGCCTTATAGACGTTGACCAGCGCCTGGAACCGCGCCAGCCGCACCTGCGTCAGCAGGTCGAGGTCGTTATAGAGTGTCACCTGCGTGTTGAGCGACGTGATGATGTCGATGGTCCCCGCCTGGAGCTGCGCCCGCGCGATGTCGGCCGAGCGTTGCGCCACCGCGATGGCCTCGCGCTCCAGCCTCTCCTGCTCCGTCGTGTAGCGCAGCGCCGTCAATGATTGTTCCACGTCCGTGAAGCTTTGCAGCACCGCCCGGCGATAGAGCGCCAGCAGCTCGTCGTAACGGCCCTTCGCCTGGTCGAGCTGCCCGCGGCGCAGCCCGTTATCGAAGATGGTCTGCGTGAGGTTGCCGGCAAGCTGCGCGACCAAGGTGCCCGGACCCGTGATGGCCGTCAGCACCGTGCTGGTCAGCCCGCCCTGCGCGGTGAGCTGCACGCTCGGGAAGAACGCGGCGCGGGCGGCGCGGATGTTGGCGTTCTCCGATTGGAGCTGCGCCTCCGCGAACGCCACGTCCGGGCGCCGGGCCAAAAGCTCGCTCGGCAGGCCCGGGGCGACCAGCGGCAAGGGCAGCTTCTCCAGCGATCCGCCGGCGACCTGGAGCCGCTCCGGCGGCAGGCCGGTCAGGATGCCGAGCGCGATCCGCTGCTGCTCGACCTGGTTGCGGAGGCTCGGCAGCGCCGCGCGCTGCCCGGCCACCAGCGCCTCCTGCTGCGACACGTCGAGCGCGTTGGCGGTGCCGACGGTGAGCCGCGCCTGGAACGCGCCCAGGATGCGCTCCGCGTCGCGCAGGTTGCGGAGCGCCACGGCCAGCCGGTCCTGCCCGGCCAGCACCTGGAAGTAGGTGTTGGCGACGGAGGTCACGACGGTGAGCGCGACCGTCTCCTGGTCGAAGCGCGTTGACACCGCGAGGGCCTGCGACGCCTGGTCCAGCGCGCGGTTGCGGCCCCAGAAGTCCAGGTCGTAGGACACCTGCAGCGCCCCGGTATAGACCCGGCCGTCGAAGTAGCGCCGCGTCGATCCTCCGGTCCGCGGGATGGGCGCGCCAGTGATGGGATCGACGGTGAAGCCCGCCCCGCCGCTGTTGCCCTGGATGCCGGTGCGGCGGTAGGCGTCGCTGGCGGTGGCGTTGAGCGTCGGCAGCAGCGGCGAGCCGCTGATCCGCACCTGCGCGTCCGCCTGCACCACGCGGGCCACCGCGGCGAGGAGGTCGTTGTTGTAGGCCCGCGCGCTGGCAATCAGGCCGTCCAGCTCCGGGGAGTGGAAGTTGCGCCACCATTCCTGCGGCGGCCAGGCCGCCTCCGCCGTGTCCGCCGTGGCCTGGAACGCCGGGGGGATGTCGAGCGGCGGGCGCTGGTAGAACGGCCCCAGGTTGCACCCGGCCAGCGCCGTTGCGACCAGCATCGCCATGGGCGCCAGGACGGCGCCCGGCGCCAGCGATGCGCCGCGCCGCGCCGCACGGCCCGGCGTCACTTGGGGCCTGAATGCTGCGTGGTTTCGGCGAGCTTGGCGCGGCCCTCCGGCGACAGGGTGCCGATGGCGGCGAGCAGGCTGTCGCCGAAGCGCCCGGACGTTTCGGCCCAGCGCGCCTGGTAGGCTTCCATCCGCTCGTGGACGACGTGCTCGTCGTACGGGGACTGCGCGATGCTGCGGGCGAGGTCGGCGCGGGCGTCGGCCATGCGGTGCCGGGCGGCGTCGAACCAGGGCTTGTCATGGTCCATCGCGGCGCGGAACCGGGCGGCGTCGGCCGACGGCAGGCCGTGCGC
>CAXTTB010000233.1:0-6094 GCA_964246905.1 uncultured Acetobacteraceae bacterium
GCGGCGCTGGCGCTGTTTGCCAGCACCTATGCGCTGGTGCTGCCCAACCTTTCCACCATCTGGCTCAGCCCCCGCATCGCCGCTGCGGTCGCCGCGGTGCGGCCCTGCCAGGACAGCGAGTTGGCGTCAGCCTCATACAGCGAGCCGAGCCTGGTGTTCGAGGTGGGCCGGAACACGAAGCTGGTCGGCGCCGCGGGTGCGGCCGATTACCTCGCGGGCCACCCGTCCTGCGGCCTCGCGCTGATCGGCGGGCGGGAGCAGGCGGGATTCCATGACCGGATGCAGGCTTTGGATGTTACGCCACGGGCGCTGGGACAGGTCGCCGGGATCGACTATTCGACCGGGCGGCAGCTCGACCTGACGATCTATGGCGTGGCTCCGCCGTAACCGCCGTCAGAGCTTGGCCAGGCTGCTGCGGGCCGTCTCGATCAGCTTTTCCATCTCCACCAGGGCGCCGTCATCGAGGTCGGCGCGCGCCGCTTCCAGGGTGGCCCGCACGGTCCCGATGGCCTGATCCGCGTCCGCCCCCAACCCGGCTGACCCGGCGCCTTGCAACGCCGTCACCGCCAGGTCCAGGCCGCGCCGGATCTCGCCGGCGTCCGCCGCAAGGGCCGCCCGGTGCACGCTGTCCAGCGCAAGCTGCGCCTCCTCCAGCAAGGCCCGGGCGTGGTGTTGTTCAACCGACATGCGGGCGCTACTTCTTGCCGCCGAGCGGATACAGGAAGTCTTTCAAGAAGCCTCCTATGGAGGTGGGCGGGGCCGAGACGCGCTCCTCTTGCTTCCGCTCCTCCCGTCCCCGGTCTTCCCACCACGGGGCGCCGGCGCCGTCGCCGCGGGCCGCGTCGCCTGGGACAGGTCCGGACCCGTCAGCTTTGGCTCCATCAGCTTTCGCCTCTTCATGCGGCAGCGGGATGGGCGGAGCCTCGATCTGCGGCTCCGGGTGGGACGCTTCGACCACGGGCGGCTCGCTATGGCCCAGCAGTGCCACCGTCTTGGACCCAAGCTCGTCCTGCTGGACCAGGTGCACGACCCGGCGCAGCGCGTCGCTCCGGCCCATCTCGTAGGCGCGATGGAGGGCGTCCTGGATGGAGGCCGCGATGGTTTCCAGCTCGTTGCTTGGCATGAAGATGAACTCCCCCGAGGCGTCAAGGCTAGTGCCCGGTGCCGGCCGGCGCAATGCCGCCGCGCCTGGGCAGCGTGTGGTATGATCCAGACCGAACGCGCCCTGCGCCGCCGGGTTTTCCGGCAATGGAGCGGGCTGCGTTTACCCGATCTTCATCCCGCCACCCCATACTGCCCTGCAAGCGGCGCCGCCCTGCCATGCTGTGAAAGGAGGATCAACGGGACGTTCCGCACACGGCTGTGTTCCCGATGTCGGGACAGGCACCCTATATCAGGGCGATGCGCCCGCCGGTTGACGGCGGGATCAGCTTGCGAGGCGGTTGATGGCCTGCATGGATCGACATGGCGTTTAAGGGCAAGGCGCCCGGCAGCGGGTCCGGAGAGATGTCCCGGCGCACGCAACTGCTGCGCCCCGCCATCGCGCTGTCGGCCAAGCAGGTCAGCGAGGCGCGCCGGATGCGCCGGGCCGGGGCCGAGCCGGACGCCATCGCGGAGGCCATGGCGCTGCCGTTGGACGAGGTGGAGAAGGCGCTGGTGCAGATGCGCTCTGCCCGGCCGGAGACGACGCGCGGCACGCTGAACGTGACGCTCGCCGCGCATCGGCTGATCATGAAGGAACGGATCGGGGAAGAGCCGATCTGGCAGACGATGGACCGGATGCTGGACGAACTCCTGCGCCTCCGCGCCGCCGCGGCGGCCCCGCGGCGGAAGCCCTCCGCGCCGCGGCAAGATGACTTGCTTCTCCCCTTGCCTATATCCACGCCGCGATATCCAATCCGCGAGGCACTTAGCTTCGCCGCATGAAACAGTGAGACACGACACCCATGATCTACGCTTTGCACGACGCCGCCGCCGCGTCCCTGCTGCCCGCCCGTGCCTGGGCGCGCGCCGCCAGCACCCTGCTGCGCGCGGTGCCGGGGCCGGATGCGCTGACCTGGGGCACCCGCTCCGTCGTGGCCTGGGCCGACGTGGCGAACGACGTGCTGCGCCCCCGCGGCAAGCCGGAGTGGAACATCAAGACCAGCCGCGGCGGCGAGGAGCCGCTGCACGAGACGATAGAGCTGGACCAGCCCTTCGTCCGGCTGCTGCGCTTCCAGGCGCCCGGCGCGATTGGCCGTCGCGTCCTCTTGGTCGCGCCGATGAGCGGCCACCACGCCACCCTGCTGCGCGGCACGGTGCAGGACATGGTGGACGCCGGGTTCGAGGTGTTCGTGACCGACTGGCGCGACGCCCGGATCGTGCCGCTGGCGCACGGCGACTTCGACCTCAGCAGCTACATCGAGACGGTGATCGCCTTCCTGCAGCACCTCGGCCCCAACACGCACGTCGTGGCCGTGTGCCAGCCGGCGCCCGCGGTGGTCGCGGCCGTGTCGCTCATGGCGACGCGGAACGACCCGGCGCAGCCGCGCACCATGACCCTGATGGGCGGCCCCGTCGATACCCGCGCAGCACCCACCGTCGTGACCAAGCTCGCGCAGGAGCACCCGATCCAGTGGTTCGAGCGGCACATGACCGCAAGCGTGCCGCCGTGGCACCCCGGCGGGTTCCGCCGGGTGTATCCGGGCTTCCTGCAGCTCGCCGCGTTCATCTCGATGAACCCCGACCGCCACATCGCGGCGCACCGCAAGATGTTCGACCACCTGGTGCGCGGCGACGAGGAAAGCGCCGCGGCGCACCGCCGGTTCTATGACGAGTACCTGGCCGTCATGGACGTGCCCGCCAGCTACTACCTGCAGACGGTGGAGACGTTCTTCCAGAAGCACGACCTCGCGGACGGCCGCATGACGGTGCGGGGCGAGCCGGTCACGCCGTCCGCCATCGAGCACACGGCGCTGCTGACGGTGGAGGGGGAACTGGACGACATCTCCGCGCCGGGCCAGACCATCGCGGCGCAGACCATCTGCCGCGGCATCCCGACGGACCGCCGGGAGCAGTACATGCAGTTGGGCGTCGGCCATTACGGCATCTTCAACGGGCGCAAGTGGCGGGGGGAGATCCTGCCGCGGATCGGTGATTTCATCGCCGCGCACTGAGCGGGTTCGGCAAGCTTGGTAGCACCGAAGCGGAACGCATCACGGCGCGGCAGCTTGGGCGGAAGGGTAAACGAGGGCTCCTTCATCGCAGGGTCGGTCGGCTGCCCTCTGCCTTGGGGAATGCCATCAGCGCGCTCCAGGTTGATACGGCATGATGGCGGCGATCTCGTCCTGGCAAGGCGGGTCCCGCGGCGACCGGACATGTGGTCCAGTTATGCTTCGTCCTCATCCTCCATGCCCATGCACAACGATTGGCGGTACTGAAAGATGTTTTCAAACGACCCGATGATCCTCAACGTCTTACGGCAATTGGTGCAGGTGTGCCTGAATGTGCCCCATTCCAGCAGGTTCATGGTGCCGCAATTAGGGCACTTTGCCGTTCGGCTTCCCGTTTTGCGTAGGAACCACGTGACAACAAACAAACCTGTCAGTGCACCAAAGATGGTGACGAGCGGAATATGCCAAATTACCCCCATTGAAGGAATTATCGTTGCCGCTGCTATTACAATAAATAGCCATCTGCTTTTACTGACATGAACCGAACTACATTTCTTAGGAATGAAAATCACAATTGGACCTTTATTGAACTACATATTGACTTTCATGAACATTATCAAGGAGTAGGAATGATGAAGGCTGTTCCAGGACCAAGCCCTTCGCTACTTGCATGAGAAGTGAATAAGTTCGCAGCACTTGCTACGCTGTTTCTTACTGTTTGTAGCGCGGCCTGTTCGTTTGCTGAAAGTGGAGATGCTAAAGTAGTTACGGCATCGTTGACAGAGCTTATCGTCGCTATTAAACCAGTAACGGCCAATGCTCCCGCCCTAAGATTTCCGGTTTCAATAAACGCAGCGCCGGCTGAAGCAGTCGCCCCGGCAAACCCGACCGCCTTCAGCATGTCCAGGGCCACATTGCCTCCAGCTGCGGCAAATTCCTGGAAACCAGCAGCCGCATCTCCAGGACCTGGCCCGACAGCCTGCCCCAGGACATTGTAGCCACTCTGAACGGTTGAGATGCCATCTTGCCAGTATTGCGCAGAGCTTGGAGGCTGGTTGATGACCAGGTTCATGTCGTTGTACACGCTCGTGACGTTTGCGTCGCCTCCATTGAGCATAGGCTGGATGTTGTCATCGAAGACCTGGCCGGTTCCAAAACCTGTATAGTTTCCAGTGTCCCCGACATAGCCGACATAGATATCGCCGGCGATGTCGCCACCACCTCCGATGCTGTAAGCAGAACTAGTAATGTTGCCTTCAGGGTCGCTGTTGATGTCAAAACCACCATTCGTCACGTCCCCGCCCGCTGGAGTTTCGAGGAGCGGCGCTGGAGTTCCGGGTTGCGTCGATGGAGACGGTGCAGCGTTTGTGTTCGGAGCTGCAGTCGGCGAGATACTTGCCGCATCCTGATTTGCGGGCACTACAGAGCCACTGGCCGGTTGTTGATCGTTCGGGCCAGCACTACCCGTCGATGGCGTAGGTGATGGAGCAGCCTGACTTAAGGAAGGGGACAGCGTAGCGTAGCCTTGACTAGGAGTAGATGCACTATCTGCGCTAGAAGAGATAAACACCATAGTCTGTGGAAGACTCATAGTCGTCGAATTCAGTACGTTTGTTCCATCTCCTAGCCCATTTGACATGTCCTGTGGATTTTTCGTCATAAGAAACCTTGCACTATAAGAGTTTTGGAGAGGTTATATCAATGATGCATCAAGATAAGGATTATAATGCAACGACTTTGCAGCACTTATTGGATTATGCAAATCACAAGAATGTTAACGCGAAAAGTAAACACCACCGCGTTCCCAGACGATGGCCGGCCCTGTGCCAAAGTCGCCATGAAAACATGTTTGTCAGCGACACATGCCAGGAATGGTATAACGCAAACCCGAATGCGACAGAGTCAGCCGCAAAGCATCTACTGCTTCTTAATCACTCAGCGGGACGATACTCTTCAACCGTGCCCACAATATTAGCCGCCGCAAGTACCAGTATGAGCACGGTCCTTCGGAGGTAGGCACCCTACACTTGCGGCAGAGTAAACGGCACTGAACAGCGTCGCGGGTGCCTGGAAGGCCAGCGCCGTCAGGTAGCGCGTCGTCGTCAACCCATGCTTGTACGGCTCCCAGCCCGGCCCCTGGTTGATTCCAAGGTTGAACGACGGAGGGGTGAGATAGTCGAAGCAGTACCAGGTGATGACCGCCGTGACCGGCAGTGCCAGCAACACGCCCATGTGCGCGTCCCTTCCGAATCGGCGCACAAACCCGTTCGACACCGCGGCTTGGAAGCATTGCGGCAAGGTGAAGACGAGCAGCGTCCCGATGACGGATATCGTCCCAACCAGCAAAACGATCAGCATCGCGACCACAATTTCACCCCGCGTCCTGTGCGGGTGGTCATGGACGTAATTAATAAGCACCGCTGCCACGGTGTTCGAAACACCCACGACGACGGCTGCCAGGGCCGCAAGCCACGCAAGGCTCCGTGCATATGCGGCATAGATGACGCTTGAACTCACAGGGATGACGCCGACACCCGGAAGTCGCAATGCGCTGCCCAGAAAAAAGGCGGTGCCCGAAGGCACCGCCAAGTTTAGGGAGGAAACGTCCTGCAGCAGGATGGCAAGCCACCGTGCCGCACCCGCTACATCGGCCAGGCCCGAACGGATTGCAAGCCCGCCCTCGTCATAAAATGCTGCACTGCGTTACCGTTGCAAGAAATCAGCTCCGCCGCCCGGCGGCGCGGCCGACCGGCGGCACCCACTCGCCCCGCTGCCGCGCCGTCCAGGCATAGCGCGCGTCGCCCTCCAGCAGATGCAGGCTGTCATGCAGCCGGTTGCGCTCCAGCCAGCCGACAGCAGCCTCCAGCTCCTGCAGCGTCATCACCGCCCGGCTCTTGCCCAGCACGCGCTTCAGCACCGCGTTGTAGCGGTGATACCCGCCC
>CAXTTB010000234.1:0-6087 GCA_964246905.1 uncultured Acetobacteraceae bacterium
TTTGGACCGATCTGCAGGTGATCGCCGGGCTGGCGGCGCGGCTCGGCACCGGGGCGCATTTTTCCGGCGATTCGGCCACCACCGGCGCGGAGTTCCGCCGTGCGACCTCCGGCGGCCCAGCCGATTTCGCCGGCGCGACCTGGGACCGGGTGCAGGAGGAGGCCGGGCTGTTCTGGCCGTGCCCGGACGCCGCGCACCCCGGCACGCCCCGGCTGTTCGCCGAGCGGTTCGCCCATCCCGACGGCCTGGCCCGCTTCCACCCGGTCGAGCACCGCGGATCGGCCGAGCAGCCCTGCGCCGAGTTCCCGCTGGTCCTCACCACCGGGCGCGTGATGGCGCAATACCAGACCGGCACCCAGACCCGGCGCGTCCCCGAACTCGCCGCCGCCGAGCCGGCGGCGTTTGCCGAGATCCACCCCGACACCGCGCGCCAGCACGGCATCCAGGCCGGCGACGCGGTGCAGCTCACGACGCGCCGCGGCCAGGCGCGGATGGCGGCCCGCCTCACGCGGAACATCCGGCGGGACACCGTGTTCGTGCCGTTCCATTGGAGCGGCGAGGGCAACGCCAACCACCTGACCATCGCGGCGCTCGATCCGGTGTCGCGCATCCCCGAGTACAAGGCCTGCGCCGTCCGTCTGGACCGCGCGTCCGCCCTCACAGGAGAAGCTGAATGAGAGAGAGCACCCCCCGGATTCTCACGGGGATGTATGCGTTCGACGGCCGCGGCTATGACACGCCAGTGCCGCTCGACGTCACCTACAGCGTGCCCGGCGACCGCCGCGCGCAGATGATCTACTTCCGCGCCGGCAGCAGCGCGTCGGAGATGGTGGCCGTCATCCTGACCCGGGACGGCACGCCGATGCGCGTCTTCCCGATCGGGGCCAAGGGCGCGGTGCACATCCCGCTGGTGGTGGTCGAGGACCTGTCGCCCGAGACGAAGCTGGAGCTGCTGGTCGCAGCGCCGTCCGGCGCCGGCGGCACGCTGGCGCTCGACGTCGGCATGGTCGAGATTTAGGGGGCAATCATGGATGGCATGACGTTCGGCAGCACCGTGCGCAAGCTGGTCGTGGTCGGCAACGGGATGGCGGGCGCCCGCGCCGTGGAGGAGGTGCTGGCCCGCGGCGGCGCGGAGCAGTTCAGCGTCACCATGTTCGGCGACGAACCCTACGGCAACTACAACCGCATCCTGCTGTCCAACATCCTGAGCGGCCAGCAGGACCAGAGCGAGATCTACATCAACCCGCTGGACTGGTACAAGGAGAACAACATCCGCCTGCACAGCGGCGCCCGCGTGACGCATATCGACCGCGCGGCCCGGGTGGTGACGGCCGACAACGGCGTGCAGGAAGAGTACGACGTCCTGCTGATCGCCACCGGCAGCCGGGCCTTCATCCCGCCGATGGAGGGCATCTGGGGCGAGGACGGGCGCCTGCGCCCCGGCGTGTTCGCGTTCCGCGGCATCGACGACTGCAACGCCATCGTGGCCCAGGCCGCCCGCAGCAAGCGCGCCGCAGTGATCGGCGGCGGCCTCTTGGGGCTGGAGGCGGCGCGCGGCCTGCTGAACCACGGCTGCGAGGTGCATGTCGTGCATTTGGCGCAGCATTTGATGGAGATGCAGCTCGACCCCACCGGCAGCGCCATGCTGCGCCGCGCGATGGAGGGCATGGGCGTCCAGGTGCACACGGGCAAGATGACGACGGGCCTGATCCTGGAGGACGGCAAGCTCGCCGGCCTGCGCTTCAAGGACGGGACCGAGCTGGCCTGCGACATGGTGGTGGTGTCCGCCGGCATCCGCCCGAACGCCGAGATCGGCAGCCGCGCCGGGCTGACGGTGGAGCGGGCCATCGTGGTGGACAACGCCATGCGCAGCCCGGACGACCCGTACGTGTATGCGGTGGGCGAGTGCGTGCAGCACCGCGGCAAGGTGTATGGCCTCGTAGCGCCGATCTGGGACCAGGCCAAGGTGTTCGCCGACCAGGTGACAGGCGCCAACACTGGGGCCGAGTACCTCGGCAGCAAGCTCGCCACCAAGCTGAAGGTCATGGGCGTGGAACTCGCGAGCATGGGCATCACCGAGCCGGCCAGCGACGCCGACGAGGTGATCCAGTTCAGCGAGCCGAAGCGCGGCACCTACAAGAAGCTGATCGTGCGCGACGGACGGCTGGTCGGCGGCATCCTGATGGGCGACATCAGCAAGGCCGCCTACCTGATGCAGGCCTTCGACCGCGACACCCGCCTGCCGGACGAGCGGCTGGAGCTGCTGTTCGACCTCGGCGCCCCGCCGCAGAAGGTGACGCTCGACGAGATGCCGGCTGACGCGCAGGTCTGCAACTGCAACGGGGTGAGCAAGGGCGCCATCGGCGCCTGCGTCGCCGGCGGCGCGCGCAGCGGCAGCACCGTGATGAAGGCCACCCGCGCCGGCATGGGCTGCGGCTCCTGCAAAGGTCTGGTGAACGAGCTGGTCGAGTGGTTCTGCGGCGGCGAGGCGGAGGAGGACCCGAGCATCCACTACTACGTGCCCGCCATCCCGCTCGCGAAGCCGGAGCTGGTGGCCAAGATCAGGGAGCAGGGCCTGCGGTCGGTGTCCGCCGTGTTCGCGGCGCTGTCGCCCCAGGGCGAGGACGCCGCCAGCAAGCCGCCGCTCGCGAGCCTCTTGGCCACCATCTGGGCCGGCGAGTACGAGGACGAGCGCGACGCCCGCTTCATCAACGACCGGGTGCACGCCAACATCCAGAAGGACGGCACCTTCTCCGTCGTGCCGGAGATGGCCGGCGGCGTCTGCACCCCGGCCGAGCTGATGCGCATCGCCCAGGTCGCGGTGAAGTACAACGTGCCGCTGGTCAAGATGACGGGCGGGCAGCGGATCGACCTGGTGGGCATCGCCAAGGCCGACCTGCCCGGCGTGTGGCAGGACCTCGACATGCCGGCCGGCACCGCCTGGGGCAAGAGCTACCGCACCTGCAAGAGCTGCATCGGCACCGAGTTCTGCCGCTTCGGCCTGGGCGACAGCATGGGCCTGGCCACCAAGATCGAGCGCCGGTTCCGCGGCATCGACAGCCCGGCCAAGATGAAGCTCGCCACCGCCGGCTGCCCGCGCAACTGCTCGGAGGCGATGGTGAAGGACGTGGGACTCGTCGCCATCGGCGACGACAAGTGGGAGATCTACGTGGGCGGCGCCGCCGGCGCCCATATCCGCAAGGGCGACCTGCTGTGCGTGGTGGAAGGGGAGGACGCGGCCCTGCAGATCTCCGGACGCTTCATGCAGTACTACCGCGAGAACGCGAAGTGGAAGGAGCGCACCTACACCTTCGTGCCGCGCATCGGCCTGGAGCGCATCCGGGCCATCGTGGTGGACGATGCGGACGGCACGGCGGAGGCGCTGGACCAGGCGATGCTCGCCTCCACCGAGGCGGCCTACGACCCATGGAAGGAGGCCGTGAAGCCGCGCACCGCCAACCAGTTCGCCGACGTGCTGCAGGCCGAGATGGCGGGGGGCGGCGATGACTGAGGCGATGCTGAGGCACCGGGTCGGCCCGCTGGACGCCATCCCGCGCGGCGAGGGGCGGGTGTTCGAGGTCGGCGGGCAACGGCTCGCGGTGTTCCGCACCCATGCCGACCAGGTGTTCGCGACGCAGGAGCGTTGCCCGCACCTGGGCGGGCCGCTGGCGGACGGGCTGATCGACGGGGGCACCGTGATCTGCCCGCTGCACGACCGCGCGTACGACCTCCGCAGCGGCGACGGGGTGAACACCGAGTGCCGGGTGCAGACCTACCCGGCCTCGGTCGATGCCGCAGGGGCCATCGTGGTGGAGATGGGACAGGATTGAGGCGTGGACGGCCTCCGCCGCGTCCGGTAAGCCTGCTTGAGGGCAAGCGGAGCAGGAGTGTCCCAATGACGAGCCTCGCGAACGGCCTCCTGCGCCGCACCCTGCTGGCCGGCGGCGCCGCGATGGCCCTATCGACACCCCGGCCCGCCGCGGCGCAGCAGCGCCGGTCCGTTTTGGCCTATATCGGCACCTACACCGGCCACGCGGTGCACGGAGCCGCCGGGCACGGGGAGGGCATTGTCATGGTGCGCCTCGACCTCGCGACCGGCACGCTGGACATCCTGCAGACCACCCCGGCGCCCAGTCCATCCTGGATCGCCCTCGATCCGCAGCGGCGCTTCCTCTACGCTGTCAACGAGATCGACGACTTCGGCGATGCCAAGCACGGTTCCGTCACCGCCTACGGCATCGCGCCTGGCAGCGGCGCGCTGACTCAGATCAACGCCGTGAGTTCGCAGGGCGCCGGCCCGGCGCAGGCCAGCGTGCACCCATCCGGTCGTTTCGTGCTCGTGTCCAACTACGGCGGCGGCAACGTCGCGGTGCTGCCGGTGCGGGCGGACGGCGGGCTGGGCGACGGCGTGGACGTGCAGGCGGATGTGGGGCCGCCCGGCGCCGGACGCCCGGACGATGGCGCGCCGGGCAACTTCTCCATCAGCGACCATGACGGGCCGCACGCGCACATGATCTCAGCCGACCCGTCCGGGCAGTGGGTGCTGGTGGATGATCTCGGCCTCGACCGCACCTTCGTTTGGCGCTTCGACGGACAGACGGGCAAGCTCACGCCCGCCGAGCCGGCCTTCGTCCCGTCCGCCTCTGCCGGCGCCGGGCCACGCCATTTCGGCTGGCACCCGAACGGGCGGGTCTTCTACGACCTGTACGAGGAGGCGTCGGAACTGGCGGTCTATGATTGGGACCCGCGCACCGCGGCGTTGCGGCTCAAACAGAGGATCTCGATCCTGCCGCCGGGGTACGCCGGCACCAACTACGCCTCGGAACTGGTCATCGCGCCGAGCGGACGTTTCATCTATGCCGTCAACCGGCTGCACAACAGCATCGGCATCCTCGCAATCGGCGCCGACGGGCGGGTGCGCTGGGTCGGCGACGAGTGGACGCGCGGCGACTACCCCCGCAACATCGCGCTCGACCCGAGCGGATGCTTCATGGTCGCCTGCAACCAGCGCAGCGACCAGGCGACGGTGTTCCGCGTCGATCCCGCGAGCGGCCGCCTGACCTTCACCGGGCGCTACGTCCCCGTCGGCAGCCCGTCGATGATCGCGTTCCTTTAGGAGCGGTCCAGAAAGGTCTTGAACGCCTCCGCGTAGTCCGGATGCCAGCGCGAAAGCGGCGGACGGTTCTCCACGATGTCCCCGGCCGCCCAGAGGATGCGCTTCTCGTCGAGCGGGCGGGGCGCGTCGTTGTCCGGGCACAGGATGTAGAAGTCGCCGGCCGTGAGGCGGTCCATCATGAAGTCCACCGTCTGCTCCGGGGTCCAGGCGCCGTCCGGCTTCTCCGTCCGGCCGTTGGCGGTCAACGGCGTGAACACGAAGCCAGGGATCAACAGATGCGCCGTGATGCGGCAGCCCGGCGTGGTCCGCAACTCGTGCTGCAGCGCCTCGGTGAACGCCTTCACCCCGGCCTTGGACACGTTGTAGGCCGGGTCGCCCGGCGGCGTGGTGATGCCCTGCTTGGACCCGGTGTTGATGATGAGGCCCGGGCGCCCGCGGGCGATCATGCCGGGCGCGAAGATGCGGGAACCATGGATGATGCCCCAAAGGTTGGTGTTGATCACGCGGTCCCAGGCGTCGTCCGGGCCGAACAGGGCACTGCCGGGCTGCACGCCGGCGTTGTTCATCAGCAGGTCGGCGCCGCCGAACCGTTCGCGGACCGCCGCCTCCAAACGCCGCAGGTCCTCGGCGCGGCTCACGTCCGTGGGCTGTGCCATGACGCTGGCGAGCCCGTCCGGGGCCAGAGCGGACACCGCCCCGGCCGCCTGCGAAAGCCGGTCGCCGTCGAGGTCGGCAATGCAGACGCGCAGGCCGATGGCCGCGAACCGCTTGGCGGCGGCGAGGCCGATCCCCGATGCTCCCCCGGTGACGACGGCCACGGATTGAGGGTCTAGAGCGAGCTGAGACATGCTGTGTCCTTTCGGCGTTTGTTGCCGCGGCCCGGCACACCCCGCCGGGCACCGGGCCAGTCGAAAAATTAATACGAACAACCAGCGGCCACACGCGGCGTTCTCATCAAGTGACAGGTCTGC
>CAXTTB010000235.1:0-4160 GCA_964246905.1 uncultured Acetobacteraceae bacterium
GTGCTGCCGTGCGCGCCGCCCCGCCCGAGCGCGTCACGTCATTCCTACGCGGCCACCCGGAACTCGGGGGTGCTGCGGCGGCGGCCGGCACCATCGGCGCGGCCTCCATGGCGGAGCAGTCGGCGCTGGGCCTGCAGCGCCCGGAGGACGATGCCGCCGCGCTGTCCGCGCTGAACCATGACTACGCCGCCCGCTTCGGCTTCCCGTTCATCCTGTGCGTGCGCCGCCACACCCGCGCCTCGGTCCTGGCCGAGTTCAAGCGCCGGCTGGACAACGATCCCGCTGCCGAGCAGGACGCGGCGCTGCGGGAGATCGGCTTCATCACCCGGCTGCGCCTCCTGGACCAGGTCACAGGCCCCGGGATGCCGGTGGTCCATGGGACGCTCACCACGCACGTCTTGGACACGGCGGTTGGGCGTCCGGCGGAGGGCGTGCCCATGGAACTGCTGGACGTGGGGGGTGGACGCGCAGTGTTCCTTGCCAGCAGCGTCACCAACGCGGACGGGCGGACGCCGGCGCCGCTGCTGTCCGGGGCGCCGCTGCGGATCGGGGTGTATGAGCTGCGCTTCCAGGTCGGCGCGTATTTCGCCGGGCAGGCGGCGGGACGCCCGCCGTTCCTGGACGCCATCCCCATCCGGTTCGGCATCTCCGAGCCGGAAGCGCACTACCACGTCCCGCTGCTCGTCAGCCCCGGCGCCTACTCGACCTACCGGGGAAGCTGAGGGGTCAGCGGCCCACGACGCACTCGATCTGGCCGTGCGGCTCGTCCGTGGGCGTGAACACCATGTTGTCCGACGACAGGCCGAACGGCTCCAGCTTCACCGGCAGGTAGTGCTTGTTCGGGCAGGCCATGCGGATCGTGCCGAGTTCCGGCACCGCGGCGAGCGCCGCCTCGCCCATCCGGTACAGGCTGTCCTGCACGCCGTGGCTGTAGGTGGTGGCGAACACCTCCAGCATGGTGGACAGGATGCGCGCGTTCGCGGCGCCGTAGTTCGCGGGCGCGCGTGCCCAAGTCCAGCTCGCGTCCATCGCCGTCGCGGCGATGCGGTCCCGGGTCGGCGGCAGGGTGGTGTATTCGTCCATCACGTAATCGACCCAGCCGGACTCGGTCGTCTTCATGAATGTGTAGCCCGCGATGCCGGACACGACCGTCGTTTCCCCCCGCGTGGCGGAAACCTCCGCCGTGGGCTGGCCGTTGCTGTCCAGCACGAAGCTGTGCGGGTGCGCCTCGCCTCCGAAGCTTGCCCGCGCCCACCGCGTCTCGCGCATGGACACGCGCACCCGCTCGACCTGGGGATAACGCTCCAGGAAGCGCGCGGCCAGTAGCCCGCCGTACTCTTCCGTGCCGGCGGTCAGGTTCTCCCGCGCGACGATGTAGGCGATGTTCTTGATCGTGTCGGTCGCGACCACGGTGCGGTTGTCGCCCTCCGTGTAGGCGGCGGCGAAGTCGCCATCCAGCAGGGTCATGATGGTCAGCTCGCGCACCTCTTGGCGGTCGCCGCGGTGCACGCGCATCACCCGCACGCGGCCCTTGCCGTAGGTGTTCTGGATCAGCGGCATGGAAACCCCCTCTCAGGCATGGTCGGCCACCACCAGCGGCGCGGCCTGGGCGCCCGCGGTGATCTGGTCCGGGTTGAAGAACGCATTGAGCGCCACCGCCGTCACGGAGGCGAGCAGGATGCCGCTGTCCAGCATGGTCTTGAGCATCTCCGGCGCCGCGTGGAACAGCGTCGGCGCCACGAGCGGGATCATGCCGAAGCCGATGGAGATGGCCACGACGAACACGTTGCCCCGGCGCGCCTCGTAATCCACGGAGGCCAGGATGCGGATGCCGGTCGCCGCCACCATCCCGAACATCACCACGCCCGCGCCCCCCAGCACGCATTGCGGCACGGAGGCGGCGATGAAGGCGAGCTTGGGCACCAGCCCGAGCAGCAGCATGATGGCGCCCCCGGCCACGCACACCATGGGACTCGTCACCCCGGTCACGCCCACCAGCCCCACGTTCTGCGAGAAGGAGGTGTAGGGGAAGGTGTTGAACAGCCCGCCGATCACCGTGCCGACGCCGTCCGCGCGCAGCCCGCGCGCCAGGTCGTCCTGCGACACCGGGCGGCCGACCATGGTGCCGAGCGCCAGGAACATGCCCGTGCTCTCGATCATGACCACCACCATCACCAGGCACATCGACAGGCACGCCACGAGGTCGAAGCGGGGCAGGCCGAACTGCAGGGGCCAGACGACGGCGACCCAGGGCTGCGTCTCCAGCCCGTCGAGGTTGCCCCATCCGAGCGCCATGGTAAGCAGGTAGCCCGCCACAATGCCGATCAGCACCGCGGTGTTGCGCAAGAAACCGGCACCGAAGCGCAACAGCAGCAGAATGATGAGCAAAACCAGGCCCGCTACCCCGAGGTAGCCCGGCGCGCCGAAGTCCGGGGCCGCCGGGCGCCCGCCGCCGATCCAGTTGATGCCGATCCGCATCAGCGTGATGCCGATGACGGTGATGATCGACCCCGTGACCACGGACGGGAAGAAGCGCAGCAGGCGGCTGATGAACGGCGCGACCACGATCCCGAAGACGCCGGCGGCGATCACCGAGCCGAAGATCACCTGCAGGCCCAAGGCCGGGTTGTTGGCCATCGCCAGCATCGGCGACAGGGACGCGAAGGTGACGCCCATCATCACCGGGAAGCGGATGCCGACCGGCCCCACTCCGTAGGCCTGGATGAACGTCGCGACGCCGCAGGCGAACAGGTCCGCGTTGATCAGCAGCGCCACCTGGTCCCGCGGCAACTTCAGCGCCGCCCCGAGGATCAGCGGCACGGCCACCGCGCCCGCGTACATGACCAGCACGTGCTGGATGGCCAGGATGACGAGGCGGACCGGCGGGGGTGTGGCGGAGATGCGCGTCGGCTCGGTCACGGGGTGCTCCTGTCCTGCGTCGGACCGGAGCATGGCAAAAGTTGTGCCATTCCGGCCTACTGGCATCGGCGTCCCGTCATGCCTGCTTCGTGCCGGTGCCCCAGCGGCGGTGCAGGAAGCGTTCCCACGGCGCGAACAGCACCTTGTCGGCCAGCAGCCCGATCAGCACGATGACCAGCATGACCGCCATGACCTGGTCCATGGCGTTCAGCTCCCGCCCGTAGTGCAGCAGTTGGCCGAGGCCGAAGCCGCTCAGGATGGTCACGTAGATCTCGGCCGCCATCAGCGACCGCCAGGCGAAGGCCCAGCCCTGCTTCATGCCGCTGACCAGGAACGGCAGCGACGCCGGCACGATCACGCGCGTCCAGCGGTGGAAGCCCCCTGAACCCATGGTCCGCGCGGCCCGGGCGTAGATGGGCGAGATGGTGCGCGCCCCGGTGTCGGTGGCGATCATCACGGACCACGTGGTGCCCATGACCACGACGAACAGCATGGCGCTCTCGTTCTGGCCGAACCACAGCAGCGCGAGCGGCACCCAGCACACGCTGGGCAAGGTCTGCAGCCCGAGCGCCAGCACGCCCACGGTGTCCTCCACCAGTTCCGAGCTGCTGGACAGCAGCCCGAGCGGCAGCCCGATCGCCAGGCCGATGGCGTACCCGATGAGGAGCCGCCGCAGCGTGACGCCCACCGCCTCCGGCAGGCTCCCGTCGGCGAGCGACGCCCAAAGGTACTCGCCCACGTCTGCCGGCGACGGCAGCAGCACCGGCGACCAGCGCCCGCTCATGCTCATCGCCTGCCAGGCCGCGGCGATGGCGGCGAAGAACGAAGCAGAGATCAGCGCGCGTCTCACAGCATGTCCTCCGGCGCGAAGTGGCTCTTGAGCGCCGCGGTGATGCGCGCGGCATGGCCGGACAGCTCGGCTCCGTTGATGTCGCGCGGGCGGCGCAAACCCATGTCGAAGGTCTCGCGGATGCGCCCGGGGTTGGGCGAGAGCAGCACGACGCGGTCGCTCAAGACCGCAGCCTCGCGCACGTTGTGCGTCACCAGCAGGATGGTCTTGCGCCGGGCTTTCCAGATCTCCTGCAGGTCGTCGTAAAGCTGCTCGCGGGTCAGCGCGTCCAGCGCCGAGAACGGCTCGTCCATCAGCAGCACCCGCGGGTCGGGGGGGGGGGGGGGGGGGGGGGGGCCCCCCGGGGGGGGGCCCCCCCCGCCCGCGGGGGGGGGGGGGGGGGGGGGGGGGG
>CAXTTB010000235.1:4170-5343 GCA_964246905.1 uncultured Acetobacteraceae bacterium
GCGGGCGAGCGCCACGCGCTGGCGCATCCCGCCCGACAGCTCGTGCACGTTGGCGCGCGCGAACCGCTCCAGCTTGACCAGGCGCAGGTGCTCAAGGGCGGTCTCGGTCCGCTGCCGGCGCGTCAGGCCCGGCACCAGCTTCAACCCGAACAGCACGTTGCCCAGCACGTCCAGCCAAGGGAACAGCGCGGATTCCTGGAACATGACCAGGCGGTGCCGCCCCGGCCCCGTGACGGGCAGGCCGTCGGCGGTGACGCGGCCGCGGTCGGGCTTGGTCAGCCCAGCCATGATGTCGAGCAAGGTCGATTTGCCGCAGCCGCTCGGGCCGACCAGGCACACGAACTCGCCCGGCCGCACGTGCAGGGTGATGTCGGCAAGCGCCTGGATCTCGCCCCGCCGCGTGCGGAACGTCTTTGAAACGCCGTCCACGGCCAGCTCGCCCCGCCGCGCGTCCTGCGCCGGGTCGGCAACGGGCGCCAAGGCATCGACTTCTGTCAGGGTGTCTCGACCAGTCGGGACAGGTTGGGCGCGGAGCGCAGGAACCCGGCCTCGCGTGCCTTGGCGGCGAACCGTTCCAACGCGTCGCGGGACACACGCGGCGTGAGCGTGATGCGCGACCAGGCGCGGGCAACCAGGGCGGGCTTGATCTCCGTGCGCGTTTCCGCCGCAAGCTCCTCCCGGGCGGCCGCCTGCGCTTCTTCGGGGTGGGCCTGGACCCAGGCCGTCAGCTCCTCGTGCGCGGCCACGATGCGGCGGGCGAGGCCGCGCTTGCTCCCGAGGAACCTGGCCCCCGTGACCAGCACGGTGGTCACGGAATCGGCCTCCTCCATCAGCACCTCGCCGCCGGCTTCCTCCAGACGGGACACCCAGGGTTCCACGGTCCACACCGCGTCCAGTTGCCGCTGCTGGAACAGGCTGAGCTGGTCCGGGTTGGCCGTCGGGATCACCTGCGCGTCGCCGCCGGTCAGCGTGATGCGCAGGCCGCCGCCGGCCAGCCAGGCGCGGGCCGCCACGTCCTGCGTGTTGCCGAGCTGCGGCGTCGCGATCTTCTTGCCGCGGAAATCCGCGGGCGTGCGCAGCCCGGCGCCGGGCTGCACCCCCACCGCCGCCCCGCCCACACCCGCCCCCGCGCCGCGGCGGCCCCGCCCCCCCCCCCCCCCCCCCCGGCCATGA
>CAXTTB010000235.1:5353-6065 GCA_964246905.1 uncultured Acetobacteraceae bacterium
CGTGGGGCCGCGGGGGGGGGTCGCGCTGTTCTGGCCGCGGCACCCCGGGGGCGCCCGCCGGCCGGCGCGGGGCCGCACCACCAGCGCCGCCCCGCCCTCTGCCGCGCCGGCGACGATGCGGATGTCCTCGCCGCGCGCCTTCGCATAGGCGTTGATGGCCGGGCTGGGGCCGACGTAGGTGAGGTCGATGCTGTCGGCGAAGATGGCCTCCATCGCGCTCGGCCCTGCGTTGTAGATGAACCATTCGACCTTCACGTCCGGCCCGAGGCGCTGCTCGAACCAGCCCTGACCCTTGCGCGACAGCCCGTGCGCGACCAGGGCCTGGACATGGGTGATGTTGGGGAAATGGCCGATCCGCAGCGTCGCCGGCTGTCCCGCCGCCGCCGGGCAGAAGGCGAGGCCCGCCAGCAGCAGCAAGCCCAGCACGGAGCAGGCGGAACCGCGCCGCGGCGCACCGGCACGCGCCCGGCCGAGCCATGCCACCGCCTGGGACGTGCAGCCCTGACCGCTCCGCATGGCCGGGCGGGCCTCTCGCAATGCCTTCATTGAACCTCCGTTCGGGCGGCGGGCGCCGGGCGGGCGATGGCTGGGGCGTTCGCGGCGGGGCCGGAGCAGCCGGGCCGGGGCGCTCCACCCCTGCTCCGATCACATCGCCGCGCCAGCGGCAAGCCGCCCTGCGTACCCGGCTTGACGGAGTGGCTGAGCACCTCCA
>CAXTTB010000236.1:0-6029 GCA_964246905.1 uncultured Acetobacteraceae bacterium
CACCCGGCGTGCGGATCGGCCCCGTGGGAGAACCCGGGGCGCCGCCGGTCTGCTCCGCCAGCAACGCCACCTTGGTGAAGCCGCCCTGCGTGATGGTCGCCATCACCTCCAGCACCCGGCCGTAGTTGATGCCCTTGTCGCCCCGCACGAGGATGCGGCGGTCGGTCTTGTTGTCGGACGACGCCTGCAGCTTGCTCACCAGCTCCGGCAAGGTCGCCTCCGCGTCCTGCAGGAAGATCTTGCCCTCCGCGTTCACCGACACCGTCAGCGGGTCGGCGTCCTGGTTCAGCGGCGCGGCGCTGGTCTTGGGCAGGTCCACCGGCACGCCGGAGGTCATCAAGGGGGCTGTCACCATGAACACGATCAGCAGCACCAGCATGACGTCCACGAGCGGCGTCACGTTGATCTCGGCGAGCGGGCGGTAGCGGCCCCGGCCCCGCCGGGTGAGCGGCCCGGCCATGCTCAGACCCTTTCCTCGGACTGGCGGGACAGGATGGCGGCGAACTCCGACCCGAAGCCCTCCATGCGGGCGGCGAAGCGCGACAGGTCGTTGCTGAGCTTGTTGTAGGCCAGCACCGCCGGGATCGCCGCCACGAGGCCGATGGCGGTGGCGAACAGCGCCT
Organism: uncultured Acetobacteraceae bacterium; assembly: GCA_964246905.1. Classification (GTDB taxonomy): domain Bacteria; phylum Pseudomonadota; class Alphaproteobacteria; order Acetobacterales; family Acetobacteraceae; genus CAHJXG01. Next base: position 624 of record CAXTTB010000236.1, read on the forward strand.
CCGCAATGCCGGGCGCCACCACGGACAGGTTGGTGTTGCGGCTGGACGCGATGGCCGAGAAGCTCCGCATGATGCCCCAGACCGTGCCGAACAGGCCGACGAAGGGTGCTGTGGAGCCGACGGAGGCCAGGAACACCATCCATCGCTCCATGCGGTCCATCTCCCGCTGGATGGTGACGGCGACGATGCGGTCCACGCGGTCCCGCACGCTGCCGCGGCTCATGTCGGCGCCGGCGACCCGGGCGCTGCGACGCCACTCGCCCATCGCGGCGCCGAACACGGCGGCGATGGGATGGGTGGGCTTGGCGCCCTCCCCCTCGTACATGTCGTCCAGGCTGCCGCCGGACCAGAATCGGTCCTCGAACCCGTCCGCCGCCCGGTTCGCCCGGCGCAGCGTCATCACCTTCTCGAACACGATGGCCCAGACCCATACGCTGGCGAGCAGCAGCAGGACCAGCACGGCCTTGACCACCAGGTCCGCCTGCAGGAACAGCCCGACCACCGACATGTCGCCCGTCGCCAGGCCCGCCGCATCCACCGCACGATCCAACTCATCCCTCCGCTTTGCCGGCCAACGCCGCGCGCCAACGGTCCGGAATCCGCGCCGGCCGCCCGTCCGCCTGCCGCACGCAGGCGAGATTGATGTCCAGGGCCGCCACGGGCTGCCCCTCGGCCTCGAACCGCTGCCGCACGTTTACGGACGCGCCCCCCATCGCCCACGGGCCTGTGACCACGACGAGTTCGTCGTCGAGTCGTGCCGGGCGCAGATAGACTATTTCCGCGCGCCGCACCAAGAAAGATAGCCCGTGACCGGACGCCAGCTCCGCATGGGACACGCCCGCCTGCCGCAGCGCCTCTGTCCGGGCACGCTCGGCGAAGGCCAAATAGCGCGCGTGATAGACGACGCCGCCGGCGTCGGTGTCCTCGTAATAGACCCGCAGGTTCAATCGGTAAACCGTCACTCCGGAGGCGCCAGGTCGGCGGCGTGGCCGCGCAGCAGGTCGAGCTGCGGCTGGCTCGGCGGCGCCAGGCCCAGATGGCGCCACCCCGCCTCCCCCAGCATCCGCCCGCGGCTGGTGCGGAGGATCATGCCTTCCTGGATCAGGTAGGGTTCGATCACGTCCTCCAGCGTGTCGCGCGCCTCGGCCAGGGCGGCGGCCAGGGTCTCGACCCCGACCGGGCCGCCCGCGTGGTGCTCGGCGATGCGGCGCAAGTAGCGGCGGTCCATGGCGTCGAGGCCCAGGCGGTCCACCTCCAGCCGGGTCAGCGCGGCGTCGGCCATCGCGCGGTCCACCGGGTCCTGCCCGGCGACGGTCGCGAAGTCCCGCACCCGGCGCAGCAGGCGCCCGGCGATGCGCGGCGTGCCGCGGGACCGCCGCGCGATCTCCGCCGCTCCTTCGGCGGTCAGGTTGAAGCCGAGCTTCTCCGCACCGCGCGCCACGATCAGCTCAAGCTCGGCATAGGTGTAGAAGATCAGCCGCAGCGGGATGCCGAAGCGGTCGCGCAGCGGCGTCGCCAGCAGCCCGGCGCGCGTGGTGGCGCCCACCAGGGTGAACGGCGACAGGTCGATCCGCACGCTGCGCGCCGCCGGCCCCTCGCCGATGATGAGGTCGAGCTGGAAGTCCTCCATCGCGGGGTACAGCACCTCCTCGATGGCGGGCTGCAGCCGGTGGATCTCGTCGATGAACAGCACGTCGCGCGGCTGCAGGTTGGTGAGGATGGCGGCCAGGTCGCCGGCGCGCTGGATGACGGGTCCGGAGGTCGCGCGGAACCCCACGCCCAGCTCCCGCGCCACGATCTGCGCCAGCGTGGTCTTGCCGAGGCCCGGCGGCCCGTGCAGCAGCACGTGGTCCATCGCCTCCGCCCGCCCGCGCGCCGCCTGGATGAAGATGCGGAGGTTCTCCCGGCTCGCCTTCTGCCCGATGAACTCGGCGAGCGTCTGCGGGCGGAGGCTGGCCTCCCCGGCGTCCTCCTCCCCGCGGGCGGGGTCGATGGGGCGGTCGTCAATCATTTAATGGCCAGCTCCCGCAAGCTGTCGCGGATCACCTGGTCCACCCCGGCGCCCTCGCCCAGCCCGGCCATGATCCGCACCACGACGGGATAGGCCTCCGACCGGCGGTAGCCGATGTTGACCAGGGCGGAGAGCGCGTCCGCCTCCGTGCCGCCCTCAGGGGCCGCCGGGATGGCGAAGCCGGGTCCGGTCGGCATGGTGCCCGCCTTGTCGCGCAGCTCGCTCAGCAGCCGGATCGCGAGCTTGGCGCCGACGCCGGGCGCACGGGTCAGGCTGGCGCGGTCGCCGGCGGCGATGGCGTTGATGAGGTCATGCGGCGACAGCACGGACAGGAGGCTCAGCGCGACCTTGGCGCCGACGCCCTGGATGGTGAGCAGCAGGCGGAACCATTCGCGCTCCGAGGGATCGGCGAAGCCGTACAGCACGATGGCGTCGTCGCGCACGTGCGTCTCCACCAGCACGCGCGCCACCGCGGGTGCGGGCGGCAGCGCCGCGAGCGTGCGGGTGGAGGCCTGCACCAGGTAGCCTACGCCGTTCACGTCGATGATGCAGCTCCCGGCGTCCAGCGCATCGACCCGGCCATTGAGCAGCGCGATCACGCCATGACCGTGCCGGCGACGACGCGGAGCCGGGTGGCGCGGTGGTGGGCATGGCAGATCGCGACCGCCAGCGCGTCGGCGGCGTCCGCCCGGCGCAGCGTGGCGCCGGGCAGCAGGCGGCGGACCATCAGCGCCACCTGCTCCTTGGTGGCGCCCCCGGTGCCGACAACGGCCTGCTTCACGCCCATCGCGCCGTATTCCGAGACCAGGATGCCCGCCATCGCCGGCGCCAGCAACGCGACCCCGCGGGCGTAGCCGAGCTTCAAGGTCGCGGTGCCGTTGCGGTTCACGTAGGTCTCCTCCACCGCCGCCTCGTCCGGGCGGTGCTCCCGGAACAGCAGGGTGAGCGCGTCGTGCAGGGCTTTCAGGCGGTGCGGCACGCTGTCGGTGTTGTCGGTCGCGATCACGCCGTCGGCGACGTGGCGCAGCCGGTTGCCGTGCACGTCGATGACGCCCCAGCCGGTGAAGCGCAGCCCGGGGTCGATCCCCATCAGGCGCGCGGCTCCCATCACGCCGAAAGCGCCTGCAGCACGGACTCGGGGATCTCGAAGTTGGCATAGACGTTCTGCACGTCGTCGTTGTCCTCCAGCGCGTCGATCAGCTTCAAGAGGCTGGCGGCGCGCTCCTCGTCGAGCGTCACCGTGGTGCCGGGCCGCCAATCGAGGCGGGCTGCGGCGGGCGGGCCGAACCGGGTTTCCAGGGCATCGCGCACCGCGTGCCAGTCGTCCGGGGCGCAGGTGACTTCGTGCCCGTCCGGCCCGCTCTCGGCGTTGTCCGCCCCGGCGTCGATGGCAGCCTCCAGCATGGCGTCCGCAGTGGCGGCGTCCGGCGGGTACTGGATGACGCCGAGGCGCGTGAACAGGAAGGCGACCGAGTTGGTCTCCCCCAGCGCCCCGCCGTGCTTGTTGAACGCGGCGCGCACGTCGGAGGCGGTGCGGTTGCGGTTGTCGGTCAGCGCCTCGACGATCACCGCAACGCCCGCGGGTCCGTAACCCTCGTAGCGCACGTCCACGTAGTCCTCGCCGCCTGCGGCGCCGGTGGCCTTCTTCACCGCGCGCTCGATGGTGTCGCGCGGCATGTTGGCGCCGCGCGCCTCCGCCATGGCGGTGCGGAGCCGCGGGTTGGCGGCCGGGTCGGGCAGGCCGATGCGGGCGGAGACGGTGATCTCGCGGATCAGCTTGGCGAACTGCCGGGCGCGCCGGGCGTCCTGCGCGCCCTTGCGGTGCATGATGTTCTTGAATTGGCTGTGGCCGGCCATCTCGCGGGCGTCTCTGTCCTGGTGGATGCGAATCCTAGACTAGCAGCCGCGGCACTGGGTTGAAACCTCGGCTGGCCGGCACCGGGCGTAGGGCGCATAAGCGCAGCGCCATGCGCCATCAAACCGGCGCTGTCACCCAACCCCCTTTCTATTGTTGCGAATTCGCAGCAAGCTTATCCCATGCCGGATTACCGCCGCAACCGAGTGCCTGGAGGAACATACTTCTTCACCGCCAACCTGCTGGACCGCAAGAGCGGATTGCTCGTCACCCACATCGATGCCCTTCGCAACTCTACCCGTGACGTTCGGACCCGTGCGCCGTTCCACATTGATGCTTGGGTCGTGCTGCCCGACCACATGCATTGTATCTGGACCCTTCCAGCCGGCGACCATGACTACTCCGGACGATGGCGGGCGCTGAAGAAAGCCTTCACGAAATCCATTTCTGCGGATGAACAGCGATCTGGGGTGCGGGTGCGGCGGGGCGAGCGCGGCATCTGGCAACGGCGGTTCTGGGAGCACACGGTCCGGGATGACCGGGACTACGCAAGCCACATGGACTATGTGCATTTCAACCCGGTCAAGCACACGTTTGCCGCGCACCCGGCAGATTGGCCGTTCTCGTCCTTTCGTCGCTGTGTGGCCCTTGGGCTTTACCCCCGCTGATTGGTGCTTGAATGGCAACGAACCGTTGGAAACAGGGGAGCGCTTGTGACGGCGCATGACGCTGCGCTTATGCGCCCTACGCCTGCTACCCGAAACGGACGCCGGAGGAAGGCTGCCTTCGGGATTTTCCTGCCACGTTGCGGCCATTGCCGATCCAAGCCGACGGCATCATCCTGGTCACATCCATGCGCATCGTGATCGTACCGCCGCGAGCAAGTTGGGCGACTGACTTCATGGCCCTGAAGCCGGCCTTGTTGAGGGCCGTGCCAGCCGGGGCATATGTCCACCACATCGGATCAACGGCAGTATCAGGGCTGGCCGCAAAGGACGTGATCGACATCCAGGTCACGGCGGACGATCTCGATCAGGTCGAGGACGCCTCGTTCGAGCGAGAGGGCTTCGAGAGCACGAGCATCCTAAAAGACCATTGTCCTCTGGGACTCGATCTTCCGGAACGCGAGTTGAGGAAGCGGTTCTATCGGAGCCGCGGCCGTGCGGCGAACGTGCACGTCCGTGAGAAGGGGCGCTTCAACCAGCGCTTCGCGATCATTTGCATGGATTTCCTGCGCGCCCAGCCCGTGGCAGCGGGCGCATACGGCCTGATCAAAGAACGTCTAGCCGAGCACTTCCCGACAGACCTGGATGCCTATTACGGAAGCAAGGACCCACTGTTCGACCTTATCGTTGAAGGAGCCAACGCCTGGGCGCAAGTCACCGGATGGTCAGAGCCGCCCGGCGATTGAATGTCCGCTCTCCACAAGTTGCAGCGAGCGTAGGGCGCATAAGCGCAGCGCCATGCGCCGCAAAACCCCGCGACTTTACCCGACCGTGAGCGGCATCGCCTGCGACAACCGCCCCCCCACTCTTACCGG
>CAXTTB010000237.1:0-6028 GCA_964246905.1 uncultured Acetobacteraceae bacterium
CACGCAGCGTGTCCAGATCCAGCATCGGCCGGGTCGCGACACGCACGTCCTCCAGCCAGAACGTGTCTGCCTCCGCTACCTCCAACCCGGCGGCGAGCAGCTTCTGCCGCAGCGCGGCCGGATCACGGGCCAGGGTCACGTGCGCGGGGCAGGGACCCTCAAGCCGCAACCGCAACGCCAGCAGGCGGCCTGCGGCGGCGTCCACCGCCTCACCGATGGCGCGGCGGCAGCGTTCCAGCACCGCCTCCTCGTCGGCAGCGCCTTCGCAGTCCACCGAGACGCGCTGCCAACGCACCGCGTCCAAAGGGCGGTGCTCCACCCCGACCACGCGGCCATGCTGCACGGTGACAAGGCTGGCGCCCTTGGCGCCGCCCTCGTTGACGTGGCGGCCCTGCAGGTTGCCGGGAAACACGATCCATGGATCGCGCAGCACCTCTTCGCGTGCGTGGATGTGGCCGAGCGCCCAGTAATCGTAGCCGTGCGACGCCAACTGCTCCACTGTGCAGGGCGCGTAGGAGGCGTGGCCGGGCCGGCCCGTTGCGGCGGTGTGCAGCAGCCCGATGTTGAAGCGGTTCGCCGTCGGCGTCGGGTAGCCCTGGGCCAAGTTCTGCTGGACGTCGCGCGATGCGAAGCTCTGCCCATGCACCGCCACCGCGAACTCCGGCCACTCCACCGTGTCCGGCCGGTCGGCGCGCAGTAAAGTGGCGCCGTCCGGCAGGCGCAGGGACTTCGTCAGCACGCTTTCCGCATCGTGGTTCCCGCGGATCGCCACCACGCGGATGCCGGCGCGGGTCAGCCGGGCGAAGGCTGCAACCAGGGTCTGGCCAGTGCGGAAGTCTGGCCAGTCACCGTCGTAAAGGTCTCCGGCCACGACAACGAAATCAACCTTTTCGGCGATCGCGAGCTCCACCAGGTTGCCCAGCGCATCGCGCGTGGCCTGCCGGATGCGCAGGGCTGGCGCATCGGTCCCAAGGCCACGCAGCGGGCTGTCAAGGTGCAGATCGGCGGCATGGAGAAAGCGAATGCTGGTCAATTCGTGTCCATTCAGGCCCAAGCCATGGTCCGAAGCCGGTCAGTCGTTCGGACTGAGGAATACGGTTGCGTGGCTGGGCAGGTTATAGCAACTCTCGGTTGCGATGCTTACTGCCCGGAATGTGGCGCGCTGTGTAGGTAGAGGCGCAGTTCCATCTTTTGCCGGCGTCGCCTTCCTGGGATGCGGTCACGTTGGTTGCATGCTGACTCGCCCCGTTTGCAGCAAACGTGCCAACAAGCAAGTCCGCAAGCGGGCAAGTTGGCATTCTTCGCATCTGGGTTGCCGGGGGCCAGCCACCAGGATCAAGCTCTGGTGGCTCTCCTGCGCTCCTTCAAATGAGACTGGGCGCCTTGCCCCGGGATTACAGCACGCCATTGAGCGCGTGGCCTTCCAAGGTGTCGCGCCGCCTTCCACCGTAATTGCGCGCGTCGACTCTAACGGGTTCGCTGTTCCATCGTCTGCCGACGTTGCCTTCTTGGGATGTGATCATCGTGCCCCGCTGTTGACGCGTTCCCCCGCGCTTCTAGCAGACATGTAAACACGCAAGTCCGCAAGCGAACAACTCAGCAGTTTTGTGGGCGAGCATTCTCGCAGATCCGCAGCCAGCCATTTCAGGTTCTGGCCGCCCTCCTGTGATCCTCAGGGCGTTACCGGCGCCGCTCCGGCGCCACAGCACGCCGTTGAGCCGGTGCTCCTCGAAGAAATCGCCTAGCTCCGGGTACTCGTCCAGCACGGCGTAGCTGCGGTGCCGGCCGAGCTGCTTCAGCCGGGTAGGGTGCACGCTGCGGTCCATGCCGGTGGTCAGGGCGCCGCGTTTAAGGCCGTGGCCGCCGAGATCGTGCCACCCGTGCCCCGCTGCCACGGCGAACTTCTGCACGATGCGCGCCACGGTGCGCAGGTCGAGTGCCGCGGTGCCGACGACCCAGGCGGGCTGATCACGGCGTCACCCAAATTCCGGCATAGCTCTACCGAAACACCCGACGAAGCAGAACAGAGAGCATAAAGCGTAGCGTGACCACTCCACAGCGGCCGGGGATGATCAGCGTTGAACGGCTTTGCAAACATGACCGCCGTACATAGGGCCAAGCTCAGCAACAGGTGAATCCGCCGTCGATCGGGAGGCACACGCCGGAAATCATCGCGGCGCCGTCACCAAGCAGAAACACGATAGGAGCGGCGATCTCGTCCTCGGTCGCCCAACGACCCAACGGCATCTGTTTCAGGAACGGTCCCCTGATGTCGGGCCGTCCCCAGTACGAGGCCGACATCTCGGTCATCACGACGGTCGGGTTCACGCTGTTGACCCGGATGCCGTGCCGGCCCAGCTCCAGCGCGGAAACGCGCGTGATGTTGTCGAGGGCGGCTTTCGAGGCTCCGTACGAGATGTGGCCGGACAACGCCACCAACGAGGCTTGGCTAGACACGTTGACGATCGACCCGCCCTTGCCCAGCCGGATCATCGACTGCGACGCATACTTGGTGACGAGCAAGGCCCCGCGGGCGTTGATGCTGATGACCTTGTCGAACACGGCGATGTCCGTGTCCATCGGCGTCGCAATCTCGCCGCCGAAGCCGCCGCAATTGACAACGCCCCAAAAGTCGAGACCGAGCAGCGCATCGCGGACGCTGTCCTCTGCCGTCAGGTCGAACGGGAGCGTCCGGCATCCGGTCTGGGTTGCGAGCGCGTCCAACGCTTCGGTCGAGCGCCCGCTCGCGATCACGGCCGCCCCGGCGTCCAGGAGTTGGCGGACCACAGCACCGCCGATGCCGCCGCTCGCGCCCGTCACCAGCACGGTGCGCCCGTCCAAACCCCACATCCTTGTTCCCCGTCGATCTTTGTTTCGCGAGCCGGCGGGTCAGCCGCCGATCATGAGCTTGACGACCTCGTCGTGCGTCGTCTGGCCGATGGGGCGCTCGCCGGCGAGACTTCCACGCCGGAGAACCACGACCCGGTCCGCGACGGCGAAGATGTCCTGCAGGTTGTGGCTGATGAAGATCACGCCGCGGCCCTGCGTCTTGAGGCCGTGGATGAGGAACAGCACCTTGCGCTGCTCCGGCACGCCGAGGGCGGCTGTCGGCTCGTCCATCAGGATCACGCGCGCATTCCAATAGATCGCCCGGCCGATGGCCACGGCCTGCCGCTGACCGCCGGAGAAGCGGCCGACCGGCGCATCGAGGCGGTCCACATGGAAATCGAGCTGGGCCATGGTGTCACGGGCGGCGGCGGCCATCTTGGCGCGGTCCAGCATCGGCAGGAGTCCAAAGGCGCGCCGCATCGGCTCGCGGCCCAGGAAGATGTTGGCGCCGATCGATAGGTTGTCGGCGAGCGCCAGGTCCTGGTAGATCGTCTCGATGCCAGCTTCGCGGGCGGCCTCGGGGGTCGAGAAGCGGACCCGCCCGCCGTCGAGCAGGATCTCGCCGTCGTCCGCCGGGTAAACGCCTGATATCATCTTGGTGAGGGTCGATTTGCCCGCGCCGTTGTCGCCGGCCAGCGCCACCACCTCGCCGGGGTAGAGTGCGAGCGACACGCCCTTGAGGGCCTCGACGCCGCCGAACCGTTTGGAGACGTTGCGGATGTCAAGGATGGGTTGATGCGTCTCGGCTGGAAGGGCATCCATCATCGGTCTCCCCCAAGCTCGCGTTGGGTCTGATCGACCAGCACCGAGATGATGATGACGACGCCGACCGCCACGAACTGCCAGAACGGTTCGACGTCGATGAACACAAGCCCATACTGGATAACCGCGATGACCAGCGAGCCGGCGACCGTGCCGAGGATGGTTCCTGAGCCGCCGAACAGGCTGGCCCCGCCGATCACCACAGCGGCGATCGAGTCGAGCAGCAGCGGCTCGCCGGCCTGGGCGGCGCCGGCCGTGAAACGGGCCGTGTAGAGCACGCCCCCAAGCCCGGCGCAGAAGGCCGACAGCAGGTAAAGCTTGCGGGTATGACGCCCGACATTGATGCCGGCCCGAAGCGCCGCCTGCTCGCTCGCCCCCACCGCGTAGGTGTGCTGGCCGAAGCGGGTCTGACGGAGCACGTAGCTCATCAGCAGCAGGAACAGGACCGTGATGATGACCACGATGGGAAAGCCCAGGACGCGGCCGTTGCCCAGGGCAGCGAAATAGCCGTTGGCGACCGGCACGGTGGTGCCGGCGGCAAGCAGGAAGGCGGCGCCCCGCGCCACGCCGAACATGCCGAGCGTGCCGATGAACGGCGGGACCTTGAGCTTGGAGATGAGCCAGCCGTTGACGGCGCCCGGGATCAGCGACACCAACAGCCCCGCCGCGATGCCGACCGCCATGGCCGGGAAGGCGGGCATGAGGCCGCCTGCGATGCTGGCCCCGCGCGCCGCGACCACGGCCGAAAGGCCCATGATGAAGCCGACCGACAGATCGATCCCGCCTGCGATGATCACGAAGGTCTCGCCCAGCGCTAGCAGCAGCGGTGCCACCGCGAAGACGGCGATCGACTGGGCATTGTAGCTTGAGAAGACGAAGCTCGCGCCGTAGCTCGCCTGCGCCCACGCCTCGAACAGGACGAGCAGGAAGGCGAGGAACAGCCAGGCCCGCATCCGGGCCGCCAGGAGGAGAAGCCGCGACGGGCCGCGTGCGGACGCCCGGGCGCGCAGGGCCTGAGGGGCTGTGAGACCGGCCATGCGCTTCTCCGTCGGTGTAGGGGGTGGGGTCAATCCTTGTAGATGAACTTCGCGACCTCGGGGTCGTCGATGTTCGATTGGTCCATGATGGTGAAGCCCGTTCCGACCGTGGTCGGGATCGAATGGCCGGTCAGGTGCGCGTAGGCCGACACCACGCCGTAATAGCCGATCTCCGCCGGATGCTGGGCGATGGCGGCGGTGATCAGGCCGGACTTGATGTTGCCCACGATGGTGGTTGGCGCGTCGAAGGCCACGACCTTGACCTTGCCTTGCTGGCCGGCCTGCTGCACGCCGTTGCCGGCGCCGATGGCCGAGAACAGGTTTGCGCCGAACACGCCGGCCAGGTCCGGGTTGCGGGCGTAAACCGACTGCAACTGCGAGGCGGCCTTGTTGGCGTCGTCGTCGTTGAACTGGGTCTGCAGCACCGTGATGCCCGGATGGCTCTTCATCTCCTCCTTGAAGCCTTCCTCGCGCTGGTCGGTGGTGGAGACGCCGGGCTTCACGTTGGACACGTAAACCTTGCCCTTGTCGCCGACCGCCTTGGCCAAGGCACGGGCCGCCATCTTGCCGCCGAGCACGTTGTCGGACGCGATGTAGGACAGCGGGAAGTCGGCATCGCCCGACTTCGTTTGGTAGTTGCCGGTGCCGATGAAGGTATCGACCGTGATGATCGGGATCCCGGCGTCGGCGGCTTTCTTCAGCGGCTGCACCAACTGCGCTTTGTCCGTGGGGGCGATCAAGATCGCGTTGGGATGACGGGCAATCACCGCGTCCAGCACCGGCGACTGCTGCACCGGGTTGAACTCGGGGGCGCCTTGAAACACGAGGACAGCCCCGAGCGCCTTGGCGGCGTCTTCGGCCCCCCGGCGCATCGTGATGTAGAAAGCGTCGGTGGTCAGGCCGGGGATCAGGGCGATCGTGAATTTCTTGCCTTGCGCCTGCGCTTGAACGCTGCCGAGCAGCGTTCCCAGACCGATGGTGATGGCCGCCAATGCTGTAAGCGTTTTCCTCAAGGTTTCCTCCCAAAGCGTCTGTGCCGAAGCGCGGCAGCCCCGTTGCGGGTCTTCTTGCTGGCGGGACTGTAGGTTCAACCAAGCCATCGTCAACTTGTTAGGCCAAGACCCCGTTTTAAAAGTCATGAGGCGGATATCCGTTTGCGGTTTGGGTGACGCACGTGCTGGAGCTGATCCTGCGATTGAAGCAGATCTGCAACGCCTGCCCGTGCACTGGCGCCTCGGCCAAGCTCCTCGACCTGCGCCGCCGGCTGCACGAGGTGGCGGCGGCAGGCGAGAAGGCGCTGGTGTTCAGCCAGTTCGTCGCCGCCCCGTTCGGCGCCGAGG
>CAXTTB010000238.1:0-5988 GCA_964246905.1 uncultured Acetobacteraceae bacterium
CGAGTTCCTGGAGACCAAGGCCGAGATCGGCTACGGGGCCATCGCGGCGGAGTAGGTCCTGCACGATGGGCGTCGGGCCGCAGGGAGCGGCCTGACGCCCTGACCTCTGTTATCGGACGCCCAGGCCGAAATAGCTTGCAAGGCGTAAGTGGACGGCCTGCGCTGGGGTTCCTCCTGGGCGGCGCCCTGGCCGGGCATGATGGCCGCGAGCAGCGCGAGGGCTGCCAGGGCGGCGGGGCCTCTGCGTGCCATGGCGCCGGCTGTCAGGCCCGCTTCAGCGGCAGCACCGAGATGGAGCGCACGCCTTGGGCGCCGTGGATCAGCACGCCCTCGATGTCGGCGGTGGCGGAGGGGCCGGTCTGGAACACGGCATAGTGCCGCTCGCGCCATTCCGGGCGGCGGTAGGCGTGGTGGATGTTGGGCACGATGTCCGCCGGGTCGAGCAGCACGATGAGGTGCTGCGGCAGGTAGCCGAGCGTGTTGACGCCCAAGCCCTCGTCGGTCAGGCACACCGAGCCGGTCTCCGCGACGGCGAAGGCGGCGCGCACGATGCCGTAGTCCACGTCGGCGAGGTCCGTCGGCGCCATCGCGGGGTCGAGGGCCTTGTTGCCCGTGATTTCCGGCACGTGGGAGCAAACGACCTTGGCGCCGGCGAGCTTGTCGCGCACGGGCGCCAGCGGGTCGTCCTGGCCCGGCGTCAGCCACTCGCCGCCCATCCGCTCCAACTGCTCGCCGAACGCCGCCGACAGGTCGGCCGGCGGGCGCGTGTCGAACAGCGGCACGGCCGGCAGCGGGCGCTCGGCCTTGGGCGCGTGGGCGCGCACGGCGGCCAGGATGTCGTCGCGGCCGCTCATGGCTTGCCCGCCCCGTTCCTGTTGGCCCGGTTCTCGTGCCACCATTGATGGAAGGTCTGCTTGGGCGCGTGCGGCACCTCGCGCTTGCGGCCCCAGGTGTTCAGCCGGTTGTACACGATGAAGCGCGGCAAGTGGCGCAAGGCGCTGTCCGCCACCGGCAAGGCCGCGCGGTACAGCTTCGGGCTGGCCAGGAGGGCGCCGGCCGCCTGCATCATCGCCTTCTTCAGCAGCGGCAGCTCGTGCGTCTCGCTCATCACCTTGCGCCAGGCGGCAATCTGCTCGTGGATGTTGATCTTGACCGGGCACACGTTGGTGCAGCTCCCGTTCAGCGTGGAGGAGAACGGCAGCTTGCTGTACTTCCGCGCGTTGAACGTGGGGTCGATGATGAGGCCGATCGGCCCGGCATAGGTCGCGCCGTAGCTGAGGCCGCTGGACCGGCGGAACACCGGGCAGGTGTTCATGCACGCGCCGCAGCGGATGCATTTCAGCGAGGTCCAGAACTGCTCCATGCCCAGCCGCTCGGAGCGCCCGTTGTCCACCAGCACGACATGCATCTCGCCGCCCCGGCGCGGCCCGCGGAAGTGCGAGGTGTACTGCGTCATGGGCGACCCGAGCGCGGAGCGCGACAGGAGGCGCACCATGACCGCCAGGTCGTCGAGCCGGGGAATGACCTTCTCGATCCCGCACGATACGATGTGCAGGCCGGGCGTGTTGGCCGACAGGTCGGCGTTGCCCTCGTTGGTGCACACCACCACCGTGCCGGTCTCGGCCACCGCGAAGTTGGCCCCGGTCATGCCGGCATCGGCCGACAGGATCAGCGGCCGGGTTGCCTCGCGCTGCGTCCGGGCCAGGTACTTGACGTCCTGCGTGTCCGGGTCCGATCCCAGCTTCTCCGCAAATACCTTGGCCACGTCCGTGCGGAGCTTGTGCACGGCGGGCACGACGACATGGCTTGGCGCCTCGCCGTCGAGCTGCTGGATGCGCTCGCCGAGGTCGGTCTCGATCACCTCGATGTCGTGCTCGCCCATGAACTCGCGGAAGCCGCACTCCTCCGTCAGCATGGACTTGCTCTTGATGAGCCGCCGGGCGCCGCGCCCGCGCAGGATGCCCAGCACGATGCGGTTGTGCTCGCCGGCGTCGCGTGCCCAGTGGACGTGGACGCCGTTGGCGCGCGCGTTGGCCTCGAACTGCTCCAGGTACTGCGCCAGGTGGGTGAGCGCGTGCTCCTTGATGGCGGAGGCCAGGCCGCGCAGCTCCTCCCATTCGGGGATGCCGTGCATCTCGCGGTCGCGCTTCTGGCGCAGGTCCCACAGCCGCTCGTCGTGCATCTTCTCGTGCTCGGTGGCGGCGATGAAGCGGTTGGCCGCCTCCGACTGGTCCACCGGGCGGTTGCCGCGGATCTTGGCGCCGCGCGGCTGCGGCTCCGGCTTCTTGGGCGGTTGCCGCTCGTCCGTCTTGGAGCGCATCGGCTTCGACGTGCCCTCGGCATGGTCCAGGCGCGTGCCGTGCCGGGTCGCGCCTTCGGTCGGGCCGTGATCCGCCAGTTCCGGATACAGCATGGGGACAGCCTCGCTCATGCCCGCGCCCCGTTCAGGATCTGCGCGATGTGGATGTACTTCTGCGGCAGGCCGAGCCGCTCGGCGCAGCCCTGCTGGTGCAACATGCAGGAGCTGTCGGACGACGTGACGTACTCCGCCCCGGCCCGGTGCTGGTCCTGCGCCTTGTCATAGCCCATCTTGGCCGACACCCCTTCCTCGAACACCGAGAAGGTGCCGCCGAAGCCGCAGCACTCGTCGGGACGCGCCAGCTCCACGAACTCGATCCCCTTGACCTTCTGCAGCAGGTCGATCGGCTTCGAGAAATACTCCCGCCGCTGCTCGGAGTAGCTGGCGATGCCAAGGCCGCGCAGCGTCTGGCAGTTGTTGTGCAGCGCGACCTTGTGCGGGAACTCGGCCCAGGGGAAGGCCTCGACCTTCAAGACGTCGTGCAGGAACTCCACCAGCTCGAAGGTCTTGGCCCGCACGGCGCGCACCTCGTCGGTCTGCTCGATGGCGTCGAAGGCGAAGCGCACCTGGTGCACGCAGCTTCCCGAAGGCCCGACGACGTAGTCGAACGGCGCGAAGTTGCGCACGAACAGCGCCTCCGTCGCCGCCGACTCTTCGTGGCACCCGGTGTTGGTCATCGGCTGGCCGCAGCAGGTCTGGTCCACCGGGAAGTCCACCTCGCAGCCGAGCCGTTCCAGAAGCTCCAGCGTGGCAACGCCCACCTCCGGATGGAAGGCATCGACGTAACAGGGAACGAACAGTCCGACGCGCATGGGCAGTCTCCGGCGGTGGGGTCACTCGTGTTCGGCGGCAGCCAGGAAAGGCGCGGCCCCTACAGGCCGTCAAGCCATGCGGCGATGTTCCGCACGCTGTCGCCGTAGAAAGTCCGGTACATCGCCTCCGTCACGTAGCCGAGGTGCGGCGTGGCCAGCACGTTGTCCAGGGTGCGGAACGGATGGCCCGGCGGCAGCGGCTCCACGTCGTACACATCGACCGCCAGCCCAGCGATGCGCCGCCGCCCGAGCGCGTCCAGCAGGGCAGGCTCGTCCACGATGGCGCCCCGGGACGTGTTGACCAGCCACGCCGTCGGCTTCATCAGCGCGAGCGCGCCTGCGTCCACCAGGCCGCGCGTGCGCCGGCTCAGCACGGTGTGGATGCTGAGGATGTCGGCCCGGGCGAACAGCTCCTCCTTCGACACCGCGGCGGCGCCGACCGCGGCGGCCTTCTCCGGCGTCAGGTTCTGGCTCCAGCCGATCACCTCCATCCCGAACGCGCCGCCGACCCGCGCCACCGCGCCGCCGATCCTGCCCAGGCCCAGCAGGCCCAGCGTGCGCCCCTGCAGATCGCTGCCGACCGTCTGCTGCCAGCCGCCGGCGCGCAGCGACGCGGCCTCCCGCACCAAATGACGCTGGCTGGCGAGGATGAGCGCCCAGGTCATCTCGATGGTGGGCACGGACGAGTAGCCGGTGTGGACGACCGCGACGCCCCGCTCCTCGGCGGCGGCCGTGTCGATGGCGGCGTTGACCGGGCCGGTCGAGGCGATGAGTTTCAGCCGGGGCAGCCGCTCCAGCAGGCTCCGCCGCAGCGGCGTCCGCTCCCGCATGACGCAGAGGACATCGAAGGGGGCGAGGCGCTCCGCCAGCGCCGCCTCCTCCGTCAGGTGGTCGGTGAACACCGACACCTCGGCCCGGTCCCGGAGCGGGGACCAGTCCGCCGCCGTCAGCGCGACGGCCTGGTAGTCGTCGAGGACCGCGACCTTGATGGGCAGGCCGGGAGCGTCGGTCAAAGGTCGTCCGGAAGCTGGTCGAGGTCGTGGAAGTAGGCGTGGACGTCGGCGTAATAGAACGGCTTGAACCCGCCATACACCGTGCCCCAGGGCGGGGTCCAGGCGAGCAGCGCGTCGAGGAGCGCCTGGCGCACCGCGTCGTCCAGGCCGTGGCGCGCGATGACCACCCCCTCCACCCCGCCGGCGTACTCGCCGATCACCTTGGTGTCCGCCGCGTTCTTCGGCAGGAAGTCCCAGGTGTCCTGCAGCACCATGGTCGCCCGGACCTCCTTCGAGACCACCGCGTCGATCAGCCCCTGCCAGGTGGGGCCGGGCTTGACCGGCGTCATGTCGAGGAACTCGCTGAGCTTCTTGCCTTGCCGCTGCAGGAGGATGGCGGGCGGGAAGTAGCTCGACGAGCAGGACTTGTTGATGTAGGCGAACTTGGCGCCGTGCAGGTCGGCCATGCTGCTCGCCGGGTCGTCCTGACGCACCACGAGCAGGCAGCGCTGCCGGACCAGCCCGGTGAACTTCGACGTGGCCATGGCCAGCCCGCGGTAGTGGTTGTCGCCCTTCCCGATCAGGCGGTGGAAGTCGGCGACCGGAAGGTAGGCGATGTCCGGCTCATGGCGGGCGACGGATTGGCTGATATGGACGAGGTCCGCCGTCGCCTCCGGAGTGATGCCGTGGGCGGGCAGGAAGTCGGTCCATGGCGCCTTCCCGACATCCAGCCCGAAGTTGCTGTCGATGGTGAACTTGACCGGGGCGCCCTTGCCGTCTTGCGGCCCAAGGCCGGTGCTCTGGGAGCCGGTGCTTTGCTGCTGGTCCATGGTCCTCTCCGTTGCTGCTGGCCGGTCCCTCACGCCCCGCCGACGCCGTGGCCGATCATGCCCTTGGGGTCCACGACCTTGTCGTAGGTCGCCTCGTCCACGTCGCCGGACTTGAGCGCCGCCTCCTTGAGCGTGCTGCCGTCCTTCATCGCGGCGTGGGCGATGTGGGCCGCCTTCTCGTAGCCGATCACCGGGCTGAGCGCGGTCACGAGCATCACGCTCTCCGCGACGTAGTGGGCGATGCGCGTCTCGTTCAGCTTGGTGCCCTCGACGGAGAACAGCCGGAACTTCTCGCAGCCGTCGCCCAGGATGCGGGCGGAGTGCATGATGTTGTTGATGATGATGGGCCGCATCGCGTTCAGCTCGAAGTTGCCCTGGCTGCCGGCGAACGCCACCGCCGTGTCGTCGCCGATCACCTGGATGGCGATCATCACGATGGCCTCGCACTGCGTCGGGTTCACCTTGCCCGGCATGATGGAGCTGCCCGGCTCGTTGTCCGGCAGCAGCAGCTCGCCCAGGCCGCAGCGCGGGCCGGAGGCCAGCCAGCGCATGTCGTTGGCGATCTTCATGACGGCCACCGCCAGCCCGCGCAGCGCGGCGCTCGCCCGCACCATGGCGTCGAGCGAGCCTTGCGCCATGAACTTGTTGGGGGCGGTGACGAAGGGCTTGCCGGTCAGCCGGGCGATCTCGGCCGCCACCTTGGCGCTGAAGCCCGCGGGCGCGTTCAGCCCGGTGCCGACCGCGGTGCCGCCCACCGCCAGCTCCAGCAAACCGCCCCGGCTGTGCCCGATCTCCGCGATGCAGGCGCGGAGCTGCGCCGCGTAGCCCGACCATTCCTGGCCGACGGTCAGCGGCACCGCGTCCTCCAGGTGGGTGCGGCCGATCTTGACGATATCTTTCCAGTCCTCGGCCTTGGCCTCGATCTCGCGGGCCAGCGCCTCCACCTGCGGCAGCAGGCGGGTGTCGATCTCGATGAGTGCGGCGATGTGCATGGC
>CAXTTB010000239.1:0-5986 GCA_964246905.1 uncultured Acetobacteraceae bacterium
CAACGTGCTGCCCGGCGATGAAGCGCGCCACGAAGCTGCTGGCCGGGTGGCCGAACACGTCGCGCGGCGTGCCGACCTGCCGGATGTGGCCGTCCTGCATGACCACCATGGTGTCGGCCAGCGCCATGGCCTCGTCCTGGCTGTGGGTGACGTGGATGAAGGTGATGCCCAACTCGCGCTGCAGACGCTTCAGCTCCTCCCGCACCCGGACGCGCAGGAACGGGTCGAGCGCCGACAGCGGCTCGTCCAGCAGCAGCACCCGCGGCTGGCCGACCAGGGCGCGGGCCAGGGCGACCCGCTGCTGCTGCCCGCCCGAAAGCTGCGCCGGCAGGCGGTCGGCGAAGCCCTCCATGTGCACCAGCGCCAGGAACTCCTGCGCGCGCCGGGCACGCTCGGCCGCGCGCACGCCGCGCATCCGCAGGCTGAACGCCACGTTGTCCCGGCAGGTCAGGTGCGGGAACAGGGCGTAGTTCTGGAACATCATCGCCGTGCCGCGCTGGACCGGCGGCATCCCCGTGGCGTTCACGCCCCCGATCAGGATGTCGCCGTCGCTCACCCCCTCGTGCCCGGCGATCATCCGCAGCGTGCTCGTCTTGCCGCAGCCGCTGGGGCCGAGCAGGCAGCAGTAGCTGCCTTTCGGGATGCGGAGCGAGATGTCGTCCACGGCCGTCGTCCCGCCGTACCGTTTGGTGACGCCGATCAGCTCGACGTCGAAGCGGGGGTCCATGGCGGCTCTCCTCAGACCGGGCCGCGGCGGCGCTGGAGCCGCAGCACGAAGGCCAGGGTCAACCCGATCAGCAGGAACGACACCGCCGTCGTCACGGTGCCGATGGCGAACAGCGTGGGCGTGCTGTCGCTGGAGATCAGCGCGTAGATCTCCAGCGGCAGCGTGTTGGCGCTGCCGACCGTCAGCGTCGTGCGGGCATACTCGTCGTAGGACAGGGTGAACGCGCCCACGGCGACGCCGACGATGCCGGGCAGCAGGATCGGCAGGGTGACGAAGCGCAGCCGCTGCCAGGGCGACGCGCCGAGGTCGGTCGCCGCCTCCTCGTACGAGCGGTTGAACCGGGCGACGACGGCGAACATGGCGAGCAGGCCGAACGGCAGCGTCCAGGTGAGCTGCGCGCCGAGCGCCGAGGTGAACAGCCCCTGCGGCACGCCGAGCAGTTGGCAGCCGAGGCCGATGCCGAAGCCGACCAGCAGGCTCGGCATCACCAGGCTCGCGACCGCGACGTAGCACAGCAGGGCGGCGCCGGGGAAGCGGCGGCGGAAGCCCAGCCCGGCGGCCACCGAGATCACCACCGTCAGCACGCAGACCACGGACGCCAACGCGACCGAGCGCCCGAATGACGCCGGGATGTCCGCCATCTGCCCGGGCTTGAGGATGTCGGCGAACCACTTGGTCGAGACGCCGACCATGGGGAAGGTCACGCCGCCGTTCGGCCCCTGGAACGACAGCACGTAGATCACCAGCATCGGGCCGTACAGGAACAGCAGGAACGCGCCCATGATGCCTGCGAGCAGGTAGAAGGTGTAGGGCCGCGGCTCGCGGTCGCGCGCCGTCATCCCACCAGCTCCCGCCGCACATCCACCACCCGCATCATGGCCGCGACCAGCAGGGCGACCACCAGCACCAGGACCACGGCGTTGGCGGAGGCCGGGGGGTACTGCATCGCCTGGATCTCGGTCGAAAGCGCGGAGACGATGGAGGCGCTCTGCCCGCCGCTCATCCGCTTCACCACGAAGTAGTCGCCCATCACCTGGGTGAACACCAGGATGGAGCCGAGCACGATCCCGGTGCGCGACAGCGGCAGGATGACGTGGCGCATCACCTGCCAGCGGCCCGCCCCGGCGTCCAGCGCCGCCTCGATCAGCGCGCGGTCGATCTTGGACAGCGAGTTGGCGATGGGTCCCATCATCAGCAGCGTGTAGAGGTGCACGTAGGTGATGACGACCGAGAGGTCGGAGAACAGCAGCACGTCGAGCGGCCGGTCCACGATGTGCAGATCGACCAAGACCGTGTTGAACACCCCGTTGCGGCCCAGGAAGGGTATCCAGGCGATGGTGCGGATGATGCCCGATGTCCAGAACGGGATGGCGCACAGCAGGAACAGCACCATGCGGACCGTGCCGCTGCGGACGTGGAACACCAGGAAGTGCGCGATGCTGAACCCGAGGAACAGGGTGATCGCCCAGACGACCACGGCGAACTTCAAGGAGCTGACGTAGATGCGGAGCGTCGCCGGGGTGGTCAGCAGGTCGCGGTAGTTGTCCAGGATGAAGGCCGGATAGATGCCCACGCGGTCGTAGTCGAAGAAGCTGACCACGAAGAACAGCAGCGTGGGCAGCGCGAACAGCACCAGCAGGATCAGCGCGAGCGGCCCCACCTGGAGCCAGGACACCGCCCAGGGCGCCAGGCGCCACGCGGGCAGCCGCGGACGCCATGTCCCCGTGCGGACGCCCGCCGTGGTGTCGGACGCCATCAGGCCGCCCGGTGCAGCGCGTCGCGGCAGCGCATCAGCGGCATGATGCGGGTGCCGAACTGCTCCATGCCGATCACGAAGTCGTCGAAGGTCAGCATCACCCCCTGCACGCCCGGCACCGCCGCCATCTCGTCCAGCATGACGGCGATGCGGGCATAGGAGCCGACCAGCACGCCCTGGTTGGTCGGCAGCTTGTCGCCGCCCAGGATCTTGCGCTTGTTCGGCTGCGCGAACGGGTCGGTGCTGGGGTCGTCGCCCGACTGCGCGTCGCGCCAGGCCAGCGCCTCATGGTCGGTGCCGGCCTTGTAGTGCTCCCACTTGGCCGTCGCCGCGTCGTCGGTTTCATCGGCGATGATCATGGTGAGGATCAGCGCGCCGCACCGCCGCCCCGTCGTTTCCGTCGCCGCGACGAGGCGGGCGACGCTCGGCGCCACGGCAGCGGGCTGGTTGATGCCGAAGCTGGCGCAGAAGTTGTAGTCGGCGTGCTCGGCGGCGTAGCGCGTCCCGGCGTCGCTCTGCGCGGCGCAGATGATCGGGATGGGGCGCGACGGCAGCGGGCTGCACCGGCAGTCCTCCATGGTGAAGAACTCGCCCTTGAAGTCGGAGCGGCCCGCGGACCACAGCTCCTTCATGACCGTCACGTACTCGGCGCAGTACTGGTAGCGCCGGCGGTAGTGGTCGGCGCCGGGCCAGATGCCCATCTGCGCGTACTCCGCCCGCTGCCAGCCGGAGATGATGTTCACGCCGAACCGCCCCGGCGCGATGCTGTCGATGGTGACGGCCATGCGGGCAGCAATCGGCGGCGGCATGGTCAGCACGGCGCAGGTGGCAAAGAGCTGGATGCGGCTCGTCACCGCCGCCAGCCCGGCCATCAGCGTGAAGGACTCCAGGTTGTGGTCCCAGAACCCGGACGGCCCGCCGAAGCCGTGCAGCTTGATCATGGAGAGGGCAAAATCGAAGCCGAACCGCTCGGCCTTCTCCACGATCGTACGGTTGAGGTCGAAGGACGGCATGTACTGCGGCGATGTTGTCGAAATGAGCCAGCCGTTGTTGCCGATGGGGATGAAGACGCCGAGCTGCATGGGGGATGCTCCGATCAGGCCGTGATGAACTCGTTCCACCGCCGGGTCAGGTAGCGGTCCTCGTCCATCACCGAGTTCCACACCGCGACGTTGCCCATGCGCTCCTCGAAGCTGCCGCCGTCCCGCGCCCGCCCGCCTTTCTCCATCAGCTTGCCGAACGGGTCGTGGATGTCCTCGGCGGCGGGCTTGCCGCCGTACCAGTAGTCCCACTCGTCGGCGGCCAGGTACGTCTTCGCGGTGCCGGGCTGCGCGGAGTAGTAGCCTTCGCGCGCCACGAAGGCGCCGGGGAAGCCCGAGGCGTACCAGTTCAGGTACTCGTAGGCGCAGTCGAGCTTCAGCCCGCTCAGGTGCTTCATCATGCCGAAGTGGTAGCCCCAGCCGCGGTAGCCCTCCTTGAGCGGCTGGAACACGCAGGGGATGCCGCGGGTGCGGACGGCGGTCACGGCGGGGGACCACATGGACTGGATCACCACCTCGCCCGAGGCCATCAGGTTCACCGACTGGTCGAACGATCCCCAGAAGGAGCGGAACTGCCCGGACCGCTTGATCTCGGTCATCAGCGCGACCGTCTTGTCGATCTCGGCCTTCGTCATGTTGCCTTTGTTGCCGTACTTGATGTCGCCGCGCGCCTCCACGGCCATGGCGACGTCGATCACGCCGACGGTCGGGTTGTCCTGCAGCGCGGCACGGCCCTTGAAGGCCGGGTCGATCAGGTCGGCCCAACTGCCGATGGGCCGGCCGGTCAGGTCGGGCCGGATGCCGAGCGTGTCGGCGTTGGTGATGGTGGGCACGCTGGTCAGGAACTCGGTGGGGGCGCCCGCGAGCTTGGCACCCGAGGCGTCCGTTGCGTACAGCACGGTGTAGGGCGCGGTGCCCTGCGTCGATGCCTTGCGCCCGTCCGCGTACTCGCTCCGGGTGAACAGCGGCAGGGTCTGGTCCCACTGCTTGAACTTGGCGACCGGGATCGTCTGCAGGATGTTCCGGCCCACCAGGTATTTCAGGTACGGCAGGCTGATGTCGGCGATGTCGATGCTGGCGGACTGCGTGAGGAAGCGGTTCAGCAGGTCGGAACTCTCGGTCGCCTGCATCGTGACCTTGAAGCCGAGGTCCTTCATGGCCTGGTCGCCGATGGCCTGGATCGCCGTCACCGGCTGCCCGGCGTGCCGCAGCTCCACGTCCTTGATGTTCTGCGCCCAGATCGTCGGGAACCCGCGCAGCGCCCCCGACCCGGCGGCAGCCCCCAAGGTGGCGGAGGCCGCGGTGAGCAGGCGGCGGCGGGACAGGCCTGGCTTTGTAGCGTCGGTCATGGCGCGCTCCTCAACAGGGGTCAGGCGGCGAGCGGAATGTCGCGACGGCTCTGCATCAGCGGCTGGATGCGGGTGCCGAACTGCTCCATGCCGACCACGAAGTCGTCGAAGGTCAGCATGGCGCCCTGCACGCCGGGCACGGCGGCCAGCTCGTCCAGCATGGCGGCGACGCGGGCGTAGGAGCCGACCAGCACGCCCTGGCTGGTCGGCAGCTTCTGCGCCGTCGTGGGCGTGAAGCGCCCGGCCACGGATTGCGGGTCCTTCCCCGGATCGTTGGTCGCCTGGCCGTCGCGCCAGGCCAGCGCCTCGTAGTCGGTGCCGGCCTTGTAGTGCTCCCACTTCGCCATCGCCGCGTCGTCCGTCTCGTCCGCGATCACCATGATGAGCACCAGCGCGCCGCAGGCCCGTCCGGTCTTGGCCGTCGCGTCCACCAGGCGCGCGACGGGGCCTGCGATGCTGGCCGGCTGGTTGATGCCGCTGCTGGCGACGAAGTTGTAGTCGGCGTGTTCGGCCGCGAACCGGGTGCCGCGGTCGCTTTGCCCGGCGCAGACGATGGGGACCGGGCGCGACGGCAACGGGCTGCACCGGCAATCCTCCATGGTGAAGAACTCACCCTTGAAATCGGAGCGGCCCGCGGACCACAGCTCCTTCATGATGGTGACGTACTCTTCGCAGTACTCGTAGCGGCGGCGGTAGTGCCCGTCGCCGGGCCAGATGCCCATCTGGCTGTACTCGGTCTCCTGCCAGCCGGAGATGACGTTCACGCCGAAGCGGCCACGGGAGATGCTGTCGATGGTGACGGCCATGCGGGCGACCAGCGGCGCCGGCATGGTCAGCACGCCGATGGTGGCGAAGAGCTGGATGCGGCTCGTCACCGCCGCCAGCCCGGCCATCAGCGTGAAGGACTCCAGGTTGTGGTCCCAGAACTCGGACGGCCCGCCGAAGCCCCGCAGCTTGATCATCGACAGCGCGAAGTCGAAGCCGAACCGCTCGGCCTTCTCCACGACGGTGCGGTTGAGGTCGAAGGAGGGCATGTACTGCGGCGAGGTCGTGGAGATCAGCCAGCCGTTGTTGCCGATGGGGATGAAGACGCCGAGCTGCATGGGGGATGCTC
>CAXTTB010000240.1:0-5985 GCA_964246905.1 uncultured Acetobacteraceae bacterium
GTCCTCGTACCATCGGATGCTGACATCGCCCTCGAAGCTGGTGTCCTTGGCGCGGGTGGGCGCGCGCATCCACGCGACGCGACACGCCTGCTCGGCCCAGAACGCCTCGGGGTCGGCGATGGCGGCCTCCGTCATGGCGCGGTGCCGCGCCGCCGTCACATGGGCATGGGCCGCGATCTCGGGCAGGACGGGGTAGGTGTGGTCGGACACTCTGCGCTCCCTCGGCGTTTATTGCTGTTGCGCCCGACGTTACAGCCCGGCGTCCTCCGGCACCAGCACCGCGCCGTCAACAATCCGCACCGGCACCGCCTCCAGCTTTGCCCCGACGCAGGGACCGTGCACGCACACCCCGTCCTCGATCCCGAACTGCGCGCCGTGCGCCCCGCAGGCGATGCGCGCGCCGTCCGCGGTCAGGAAACGGTCCGGCGCCCGGTCGAGCGCCGCGCCGACATGCGGGCAGGCGTTCACATAGACGAACACCGCGTCGCCGCGCCGCACGGCGAACAGCCCGGTGAAGCCGCCCAGCGCCGGGCCGAAGCCGCGCGACGCGCCGTCCGGGATGTCCAGGAGGCGGCACAGCGTCCGCTCGGTCACGCCGTCCCTGCCATGCTCATGACTTGCTGCCACTGCGCCGATGACACCGGGCTGACGGACAGGCGGGACAGGCGGAGCAGCGGCATGTCCGCCAGCGCCGGGTGCGCCTTGATTTCCGCGAGCGTCACCGGGCGCGGCAGCGGGGCGACGGCGCGCAGATCGACGCAGACCCAGGGGCCGCTGTCCGCCGTGGGGTCCGGGTAGGCTTCCCGCGCCACCTCGACGACGCCCACGACGGCCCGGCCGATGTTGGAATGGTAGAAGAACGCCCGGTCGCCGAGCCGCATGGCCAGGAGGTTGAGCTTCGCCGAGTGGTTGCGGACCCCGGTCCAGGGTTCGGTGCCGCGCACTATTTGTTGATCCCAACTGAACATGTCCGGCTCCGACTTCACCAGCCAGTACGCCACTACTCCACCTGCTCCCCGTCCTTGAACACGGTGCGGAACGGGCGGATGATGGTGCTCTCGAACAGGCCGGAGCGGCCGTAGGGGTCGCCAGCGGCGAAGCCTTCCGCCGCAGCACGGTCCGCCACGTCCACCAGCAGCAGGCTCCCGCAGGGCCGCCCGTCCGTGTCCAGCAACGGGCCGCCCTGCACCACGCGGTCGGCGTAGGTGGTGAGATAGGCGATGTGCGCCGCCCGGGTCGCGAGGCGGAGGTCAAGGCTCGCCGGACGGTCGGTGCAGATGATGGCGAACAGCATGTCAACCTCATTGGAACATGCGGCGCACAGTAGCGGATCAACAGGTGCCTTCAACTCCCGGAAACTCGTGCTATCTTCGACGGGTGGACGCTACAGCACACCCCGCGCGCCCGTCGCGCAGCCTGCACCGCTTCGCCAATCCCGGCCGCTTCCTGCGCGTGGCCGGGCGGGCGCAGCCGTTCCTGTCCGCCGTGGCGCTGGTCCTGACGCTCGGCGGGCTGGCCTGGGGGCTGTTCGTCGCCCCGGCGGATTGGCAGCAGGGCGATGCGGTGCGGATCATGTACGTGCACGTCCCCGCGGCCTGGCTGGCGTCGGCCGGGTATCTAAGCCTGGCGCTGTGCTCGCTCGCGTCGCTCGTGTGGCGGCACCCGCTGGCGGACCTGGCGGCGGCGGAGATCGGGCCGGTGGGCGCCGGGTTCACCGCGCTGTGCCTCGTGACCGGCAGCCTGTGGGGCAAGCCGATGTGGGGCGCCTGGTGGGTGTGGGACGCGCGGCTGACCAGCGTGCTCGTGCTGTTCTTCCTGTATGTCGGCCACATCGCGCTGGTGCGGGCGTTCGACGACCCGAACCGCGGCTACCGCGCCGGGGCGATCCTGGCGCTCGTCGGCGTGGTCAACCTGCCGGTCATCAAGTTCAGCGTCGATTGGTGGAACACCCTGCACCAGCCGGCGACCATCACCCTGACCGGGGCGCCAACCATGGCGGTCTCGATGCTGTGGCCGCTGCTGGCGTGCGCCATCGGCTTCACCTTCACCTTCGCCGCCATCGTCGTGGCCCGGCTGCGCGCCGCGGTCATGGAGCGCCGCATCCGCGGCCTGCTGCTGGCCGGCGCCGAGCGGCATGGAGCCTCCGCATGACGCATCTGCCCTTCATCGCCGCGTCCTTCGGGCTGGGCCTGGCCGTGCCGTTGGTGTTCGCCGCCGGCGCCTGGCAACGCCTGGCCCGCGCCCGGCGGCGGCTGGCGCAGATCGACCCCCGTGCCAGCATGGAGGGCGCCGCATGACCCGCAAGCGGCGCCGGCTGTGGATCGTGCTGGCCTGCGGCGTCGGCATCGGCTCGGCGACGGCGCTGGGCCTGGCCGCGTTCAGCGACAACATCGTGTTCTTCGTGGCGCCCTCCGACCTCGCGGCGCACGTCTCCGGCCCGGGCCGCACCCTGCGCCTGGGCGGCCTGGTGGAGGCCGGCAGCATCCACCGCGGCCAGGAGCGCGGCCAGCCGACCGCGCGCTTCCGCATCACCGATGGCCGCGCCGCCGTGGACGTGTCCTATTCCGGCATCCTGCCCGACCTGTTCCGCGAAGGGCAGGGGGCGGTGACGCTGGGCACCCTGCAGCCCGATGGCAGCTTCCGCGCGCAGGAGGTGCTGGCCAAGCATGACGAGACCTACATGCCCAAGGACGTCGCGGAAGCGTTGAAGCGCACCGGCCAATGGCGTCCGGAGCAGGGGCCGCCGCCGCCGGCCGCGACCTGGAACACGCTGGCGCCGCTGAAGGCGGAAGCGCCGCAGAAGGTGGGTGGGCTATGATCCCCGAACTCGGCCACTTCGCGCTCGCCTTGGCCTGTGCGCTTGCCCTCGCGCAGACCGTGCTGCCGATCTGGGGCGCGCACCGCAACGACGCCCGGCTGATGGCCGCCGCCCCGGCGCTGGCCATCGGGCAACTGCTCGCCCTCGGCGCCTCCTTCGGCGCCCTCGTGTGGTGCAGCGTCGCCGACGACTTCTCCGTGCTGAACGTGGCGGAGAACAGCCACACCTTGAAGCCGCTGCTTTACAAGATCACCGGCACCTGGGGCAACCACGAGGGGTCGATCCTGCTCTGGGGCATGATCCTCGCCTTGTGCGGCGGCGCCGTGGCGGCGTTCGGGCGCGGCCTGCCGTCCGCGCTCCGGGCGCGGGTGATCGGCGTGCTGGGCGGCAGCTCCGTCGGCTTCCTGCTGTTCGCATTGCTGGCCAGCAACCCGTTCAACCGGCTCTGGCCGCCGCCGTTCAACGGGCGGGACATGAACCCGCTGCTGCAGGACCCCGGCCTCGCCTTCCATCCGCCGATCCTCTACTCCGGCTACGTCGGCTTCGCCGTGCCGTTCGCCTTCGCCGTGGCGGCGCTGCTGGAGGGCCGGATCGACGCCGCCTGGGGCCGCTGGGTGCGGCCCTGGACGCTGGCGAGCTGGTGCCTGCTGACCATGGGCATCGCGCTCGGCTCCTGGTGGGCGTACTACGTGCTGGGCTGGGGCGGCTTCTGGTTCTGGGACCCGGTGGAGAACGCCTCCCTGCTGCCCTGGCTTACCGGCACCGCGCTGCTGCACTCCGCCATCGTGGTGGAGAAGCGGGAGGCGTTGAAGGTCTGGACCGTGCTGCTGGCCATCGGCACCTTCTCCCTCAGCCTCTCCGGCACCTTCCTGGTGCGCTCGGGCATCCTCAACTCCGTCCATGCCTTCGCCAACGACCCGACGCGCGGCGTGTTCATCCTGGGCCTGCTCGGCATCGTCATCGGCGGCTCGCTGCTGCTGTTCGCCTTCCGTGCCCCGGCGCTGGCGCCGGGCGGGCTGTTCGCGCCGTTGAGCCGGGAAGGCGCCTTGGTGCTGAACAACGTCCTGCTGTGCAGCATGGCGGCGGTGGTGATCACCGGGACCATGTACCCGTTGTTCGCCGATTTCGTGCTCGGCACCAAGATCTCAGTGGGTGCGCCGTTCTTCAACGCGACGGTGCTGCCGCTGTGCCTGCCGGTGTTCGCGGCGATGGTCGTGGCGCCGACCATGGCGTGGAAGCGCGCGCAACTGGCGCCGGCGCTGCTGCGCCTCTGGTGGGCGGCGGTCGCGGCGCTGTGCGTGGGGGTCATCGCGGCGCTCGGCCCGGCGCGCGGCCTGCCGGCCCTGGCGTTCGGCGGCGCGGCCTGGCTGATCCTCGGGTCCTTCGCGGAGATCGTCGAGCGCGTCCGGCTGTTCCGCGTGCCGGCCGGCGACAGCCTCGCCCGGCTGCGCGGCTTGCGCCTCTCGATGTTCGGCGCCGCACTCGGCCATGCCGGCATGGGCGTGCTGGTCGCCGGCATCGCCGGCATGTCGCTCGCGACCCAGCAGGTCGTGCTGATGCACCCCGGCGACACCGTGCAGTCCGCCGGCTATAGCTGGACTCTCGAAGGGCTGCGGAACCAGACCGGGCCGAACTACGAGGAGCGTGTCGCGACCATGCGGCTGGAGCGCAACGGCCGGGCGGTCGCGGTCATGCAGCCCTCCCGCCGCACCTTCCCCGTGCAGCGCATGACGACGACGGAGGCCGCGATCCATACCAACGGGATGGCGGACCTCTACGTGGTGTTGGGGGAGGAGCGGGACGCCGCGGCCATCATGCGGCTGAACTACAACCCGCTCGCCCCGTGGATCTGGTTCGGCGCGCTCATCATGGCGATGGGCGGCGGCTTGTCGCTGCTGGATCGCCGCACGCGGGTTGGGGCGCCGGCCCGGGCGGCCGTGCGGCCGGGTTCGGCAATCGCGTGAACCGCCGCCAGGCCCTGCTGCTGGCGCCGTTCGGCGCGGCGGTGCTGGCCGGCGCCGGGTTCTGGACGGTGCTGGGCCGCATGAAGGCCAACCGTTTCGACCCGCACGACGTGCCGAGCCAGCTCATCGGCCGCCCCATGCCGGAGTTCGCCCTGCCGGCGCAGGAGCCGGGCCAGGGCTTCGGCAGCGCCGACATCATCGCCCAGCGCCGCCCGATGCTGGTCAACTTCTTCGCAAGCTGGTGCGTGCCCTGCGTCATCGAGCATCCGGAGCTGATGGCGCTGTCCCGCGCCGGGGTGCCGATCTGGGGCATCGCCTACAAGGACACCGTGCCCGCCGCCTTCGGCTTCGTCGCCCGGCACGGCAACCCCTACGCCCGCATCGCCCGGGACGCGCCGGGGCAGGTGGCCATCGACTGGGGCGTGTACGGCGTGCCGGAAAGCTACCTGATCGACCCGCAAGGCATCGTGCGCTGGCGCATGGCCGGGCCGCTGACCCCCGGTGTCGTGTCGGAGCAGTTGCAGCCGTTGCTCAGCGCCATGTCATGAGGGCGGGGGTCATGAAAGCCCTGGTTCTCCTGCTGGCGCTGCTGTGGAGTGGCGCTGCCTTTGCCATCAGCGACCCGGCGGAAATGCTGCCGGACCCGGCGCAGGAAGCCCGGGCGGAGAACGTCGGACGCCAGCTCCGCTGCCTCGTCTGCCAGAACGAGAGCATCGAGGACAGCAACGCCGACCTGGCGCGCGACCTGCGCCGCATCGTCCGCACCCGCATCGCCGCCGGCGACGCCGACAAGCAGGCGACGGAATGGGTCGTCGCGCGCTATGGCGACTTCGTGCGCCTGCGCCCGCCGATGAACGCCGCGACGGCCTTTCTCTGGGCCTCGCCGGTGCTGGCGGTGGCGGCCGGCCTTGGCTTCGCCCTGCTGTCTCGCCGCCGCGCCCCGGCCGTGACGCCACCCCTGACGGAGGCGGAACGCTCCCGCCTGGCCGACCTTTCCCCACCATGATCTGGCTGGCCATCCTCGTCCTGGCGGCGGTCGCCCTGGCGCCGCTGGCCCTGGTGCTGCGCCGCCGCGCCGCCGCCCGCGGCGGGCGCGCCCCGGCCCTCGCGCTGCCCCGTGACCCGTTGGCCGAGCGGGACCGCGCCCGCGCGGCCGGCCGCCTGCTGCCCTCCGCGCCCGCCCCCGCGCAGCGGGAAGGGGCG
>CAXTTB010000241.1:0-395 GCA_964246905.1 uncultured Acetobacteraceae bacterium
GGGGCGGTACGGCTCCGGCTCCGCCAGGACCTCGGCATCGCCGCCGGGCAGGCGCACCGCCAGCAGGCCGAAGCCCAGCAGCCGGCACAAGGCCCGGGCACGCCGGTCGCGGTCCCGCCCGCGCCGGGTGGTCAGGACCGCGAGCCAGACCTCGTCCGCCACCGCGAGCCGGTCCACGCCCTGCAGCACCAGGTCCAGGGTGAAGCCGAGCTTCATCTCGCCGATGACCAGCACGGGCGGCTCGCCGTCGCGCACGCCCACCACGTCGCAGCCGCCGACCTCGCCCTTGGCCTCGAAGCCCCGGGCGGCCAGGAATCGCTTGACGGCCGGGTAAAGCGCGGCCTCCCGCACGGCCGGGCAGGCGCGAGGAGGGGCGGTCAGAAGCCGATGCTGAC
>CAXTTB010000241.1:405-1962 GCA_964246905.1 uncultured Acetobacteraceae bacterium
CGGCCGGGTAAAGCGCAGTCTCCCGCATGAAGCGGCGCGAGAAGGGGGGCAGCCCGCCCGGCTAGAAGCCGAGGATGACGTCGGCCGCCAGCGTCACCGCGCCGCGGTCCTTGCCGTCGTTGAACACCCGGGAGTTGTTGGTCGTCTGGTCGTACCGGATCTCCGGGCGCACCAGCAGCGTGCTGAGCTGCTGCGGCGTCCAGCTCGGCTTGTAGGTCAGCCCGGCGGTGAACTCGGTGTAGGTCGTGGGCTTGGGCGCCGTGTAGAAGCGGGCGAAGGTGCCGCGCTCCGCCGCCACGTAGTCGAGGTAGCCGACCGGCGTGGAGACGAAGAAGTTGGTGTTGTCCCGGAAGATCTCCGCCCGGCCGTTCAGCGTCACCGTGTCGGACAGCGCGTAGGACGCATACTGCGTGATGCCCCATGCCTCCGCCCGCACGCCGTCGTCCTTGACGAAGTTGCCCTCGGTGGTGAGGGTCAGCTTGTCCGTCGCCTTCCACACGACGGACAGGTCGTTGTAGTAGCGCATCGCGCTGTTGGCGAAGGGCGTGTTCCGCTTCGAGTTCTCCGGCCCCATGTGGCTGAGCGCCAGCACCGTCAGCTTGCCGTCCAGCATGTTGAAGCCGAGGCCCGCGATGCCGGCGGGCCGGTTGTTGTTGTCGCCGGTGCCGTAGCCGACCGCCACGTTGGTGCCGCTGTCGATGCCGAAATACACGTCGAGCAGGTCGGAGGTGTGCGCCACGGCGAGCGCCCCGATGTGCTCGTAGGGCAGGCCGTAGTTGAAGATGTAGGAATGCGAGTAGAAGGCGTTGGTCTTGGGGTCGATCAGCTCCACCCCGAGCGGCGTCGGGTAGATGCCGGCCTTGATGTCCAGGCCGTTCTTGAAGATGTCGGGCAGGCGCACCGCGACGTTGGCCTCGATCACGGCAAGCTGGTTGCGGTCATGGATGAGCTGGTCGAACACGCCGAGCACATGCACGATGCGGGCGTCCGAGCCGTACATCAGTTGCAGCTTGAACCCGACGTCCGGGCTGGTGGCCTTGGGATCGACGTCGCGGTGGTAGGTCAGCAGGGCCTGGTTCAGCAGCGGGCGGTTCGCGGCGTCGTCGAACAGGCGGCCGAAGTTGGTGCGGTTGTTGGGGACGGACGGGTTGACGGTGATCCCGAGGTCGCCCTGGAAGTCCAGCTTGATGCTGCTCGCCCACTCGCTGAAGTTCGCCGGGGCGACGTAGGGCTTCTCCGCCGGGGCGACGGACGGGTTGCCCGGCGTTTCCGTCTGCTCGGGCGGCGTCGCCTGCGCGTACGCGCCGCCGCACAGGGCGGTGCTGGCCAGCAACATGGCCGCGGCGGCGTTGAGCGGGGGGCGCACGGCCCGGCGGGCAAGGCTGTGGAGAGTTTTCATGCTAAGTACCTTGCACAAGCCGCGCCGGTTTGGATATGCGATTCGTCGTAAAAACGCTTGGCATGGCCGCACCGCCACACCCGGCGGCCGTCGCCATCGCGTGCGGGGCCCCCCCGCCCGGGGGGCCCCCCCGGGGGGGGCGCGCGGGGTGGTCAGAT
>CAXTTB010000241.1:1972-5983 GCA_964246905.1 uncultured Acetobacteraceae bacterium
CGTCAGAGCCAGCCGTCGCTTCCGCGTGCGGGCGCATCCGCCTGGGCCGGGTGCGCCCGCATGTCGGGTCAGACGGAGTAGTACATCTCGAACTCGACGGGATGCGGCGTGTGCTCGAAGCGGTACACCTCGCTCCATTTCAGCTCGATGTAGCTGCTGATCTGGTCGGCGCTGAACACGTCGCCGGCCAGCAGGAACTCGTGGTCGGCTTCCAGCGCGCCGAGCGCCTCGCGCAGGCTGCCGCACACGGTGGGGATGCCCTTCAGCTCCTCCGGCGGCAGGTCGTAGAGGTCCTTGTCCATCGGGTCGCCCGGATGGATCTTGTTCTTGATCCCGTCGAGGCCGGCCATCAGCAGCGCCGAGAAGGCGAGGTACGGATTGGCCGAGGCGTCGGGGAAGCGGATCTCGACGCGCTTGGCCTTCGGGCTGGTGGTGTAGGGAATGCGGCAGGAGGCCGAGCGGTTGCGGGCGGAGTAGGCCAGCAGCACCGGCGCCTCGAACCCGGGGATCAGCCGCTTGTAGCTGTTGGTGCTCGGGTTGGTGAAGGCGTTGCAGGCCTTGGCGTGCTTGATGATGCCGCCGATGAAGTAGAGGCACGTCTCCGACAGGTCGGCGTAGCCGTTGCCGGCGAACATCGGCTTGCCGTCCTTCCAGATGCTCTGGTGGGTGTGCATCCCGGAGCCGTTGTCGCCATAGATCGGCTTCGGCATGAAGGTCGCCGTCTTGCCGTAGCTGTGGGCGACGTTGTGGACGCAGTATTTGTAGATCTGCATCTGGTCGGCCATCTTCAGCAGCGTGCCGAAGCGGGTGCCCAGCTCGTGCTGGCTTTGCGCGACCTCGTGGTGGTGCTTCTCGATGGGCAGGCCCATCTCGCCCATGCTGGACAGCATCTCGGCCCGCAGGTCGCTCTCGCTATCGACCGGCGGCACGGGGAAGTAGCCGCCCTTGACCGTGGGCCGGTGGCCCATGTTGCCTTCGGGGTAGTCCTTGAGGTTGGCGCCGGGTCCTTCCACGCTGTCGATGGCGACGCTGCTGGCGTTGGGGCCGACGCCGAAGCGCACGCTGTCGAAGATGAAGAACTCGGCCTCCGCGCCCACCATCACGGTGTCGCCGACGCCGCTGCTCTCGACGTAGGCCTGCGCCTTCTTCGCGGTGCTGCGCGGGTCGCGGGCGTAGGGCTGCCCGGTGCTCGGCTCGAAGATGTCGCAGAACAGGATCAGGCTCGGCTTGGCCGCGAACGGGTCCATGACCGCGGTCTCGGGGTCGGGCATCAGGATCATGTCGCTCTCGTTGATCGCCTTCCAGCCGGCGATCGAGGAGCCGTCGAACATGATGCCGTCGGTGAAGGCGTCCTCGTCGATGGTCGAGACGTGCTGCGCCGTGTGCTGCCACTTGCCGCGCGGGTCGGTGAACCGCAGGTCCACGTACTCCACGGAGTTCTCGCGCATCATCTCCATGACGTGGGCGACGCTGCCGGCGGCCGGATCAGCCCCTGTGCCGGTTTCGGGCGAATTGGGCTCCATTGCCATCCTGGTTCTCTATCCCTTTGCTTGCAGGCCGCCCGACGCGGCCTCCGTCCTTGTTCGTTTAGCCATTTGGCGCATGTGCGGGAAGCGGGTGCTTCCGAGGAAGCCGGAGGCTAAATCGCGTCGTCGCCGCGCTCGCCGGTCCGGATGCGGATGACCTCCTCGACCTGGCTCACGAAGATCTTGCCGTCGCCGATCCGGCCGGTGCGCGCGGCGGTGACGATGGCCTCGACGGCACGCTCCACCACCGCATCGTCGCAGACGACCTCGAGCTTCACCTTGGGGAGGAAGTCCACGACGTACTCGGCGCCGCGGTACAGCTCCGTGTGGCCCTTCTGACGTCCGAAGCCCTTGGCCTCCACCACCGTGATCCCCTGCAGCCCCACCTCGTGCAGCGCCTCCTTCACTTCGTCCAGCTTGAACGGCTTGATCACCGCTTCGATCTTCTTCATGCGTGCCGCGCCGGGCGACTAAGCCCCGCGTCCTCCCTTGCTGCGTAGGCCGCCCATGGGGGGACGGCGCCGGAGGTTTGCACGCGGCGTGCCAGCCGGCAATGCGCGGCGCGCTGACCGGGTGGCGGCGGCGCATGGCGCCGGAAGCAGGCACGGCGCGGCATGGCTGCCCAACCTGTAGGCAAGTTGAAGCGGTGGCCGGTTGGACCCATACTCCGACCCCTGTCCCTGACCCGGAGGCCCGCCCCTTGAAGCCCGCGAACCAGATGCTGTCCGCCATGGGAACGACGGTGTTCACCGTGATGTCGGCCCTCGCCACGCAGCACAAGGCGATCAACCTCGGCCAGGGCTTCCCGGACACCGACGGACCGGCGGAGATCATTCAGGCCGCGGCCGACGCGCTGCGGGACGGGCGCAACCAGTACCCGCCGCTCACCGGCGTGCCGGAGCTGCGTGCGGCGGTGGCCCAGGCCAACCAGCGGTTCTACGGCCTCCATATCGACCCGGCCACGGAGGTCGTCGTCACCTCCGGCGCCACGGAGGCGATCACCGCCAGCCTCATGGCCCTGCTCAACCCCGGTGACGAGGTGGTGCTGATCGAGCCGCTGTACGACACCTACCTGCCCGTGGTCCGGATGCTCGGCGCCGTGCCCCGCCTGGTGCGCCTCATGCCGCCGCGGTGGGAGCTGCCGCGCGCCGAGCTGGCCGCGGCCTTCGGCCCCAAGACCAAGGCGATCCTGCTCAACACGCCGATGAACCCCTGCGGCAAGGTGTTCACCGCGGCCGAACTCGCCTTCATCGCCGACCTGCTGGTCAAGCACGACGCCTACGCCGTGTGCGACGAGGTGTACGAGCACCTGACCTATGACGGCTGGCGGCACATCCCGCTAATGACGCTGCCGGGCCTGCGCGAGCGGTGCCTGCGGATCAGCAGCGCCGGCAAGACGTTCAGCCTGACGGGCTGGAAGGTCGGCTACGTCACCGCCCCGGCTGCGCTTTCGGCCATCGTCGCCAAGGCGCACCAGAACCTGACCTTCACCACGCCGCCCAACCTGCAGCGTGCCGTGGCAGTGGGGCTGGCGTTGGACGATGCGTATTTCGCCGGGCTGGCCTCGGCGCTGGCGGCGAAGCGGGACCGGCTGTCGGCGGGCCTCGCCGGCATCGGCTTCACGGTGCTGCCGGCGATGGGCAGCTACTTCGTGACGGCGGATTTCAGCCGGCTGGGCTTCAGGGGCGACGACGTGGCGTTCTGCCGGCATATCACCGAGCAGGCCGGCGTCACCGCGATCCCGGTCTCCGCGTTCTATGAGCAGGACGCGCCCGGCCATTACGCGCGCTTCGCCTTCTGCAAGCAGGACGCGCTGCTGGACGAGGCGGTGGCCCGCCTTTCGCGGCATTTCCAGGGGCAGGGCGGCACAGCCCGGTTGACGGCTGTGGGCTGAACGCCGTAAACCGCGCGCCTGCTGTGGCGGACGTAGCTCAGTTGGTAGAGCGCCAGGTTGTGGTCTTGGATGTCGCGGGTTCGAGACCCGTCGTTCGCCCCAGCAGTTCCCCTCCATCCCGCCGTGCATATCGGCACGCCGCGTGCTTCACTCCCGGAACGTGATTCGGAAGGGATGGGCATGAAGCGTTTTGTTGTCGCCGTCGCCGTGGCGCTGCTGTGGGCCGCTCCGCCGGCCGGTGCCGTGGAGGACGTGGTGATCGGGGCGATCTACCCGCTGACCGGCAATGCGGCGCAGATCGGCGCCGATGCCCGCGCCGCCATCGACACCACGCTCGAGATCATCAACGGCGCGCACGACCCGCTGCCGATGCTGATGGGCGGGGGCGGCGGCCTCGACCACCTGGGCGGCGCCAAGCTGCGCGTCGTCTATGCCGATCACCAGAACGACCCGCAGAAGGCCCGGGCGGAGGCGGAGCGGCTGATCACCCAGGACCACGTCGTGGGGGGGGGGGGGAGCGGCACCCCCGCCCCCCCCGCGGCCCGCCGCCCCGGGGGCGCCCGGGCGCGGGTGGCGGGCCGGGCGGAGGGC
>CAXTTB010000242.1:0-5983 GCA_964246905.1 uncultured Acetobacteraceae bacterium
GTGCCCAAATGGGCGGGGCTGTGGTCATGGCAGGGGCTTCACGCCGTTCCGCTCGGCCTGGACGGAGATGGCGGTCAGGCTGTCGTCGGCCCCCTGCATGGCGCGCACCGTGACGGCGGCGCCCGGCACCAGCAGGCTGCGGTCGCCCGGCACCATGCCGACCACGCGCACGTCGGGCGCGACCTCGATCTCCTGCTCGCCGCCGGGGTAGCGGAGGCGCAGGGTGCGGCTGTCCGCCGCGGCGGCGATGCCGTCCACTGTGGCGTTGGTCATGGTCTGCTCCGGCGCTTCCATCGGGCGGTGGCCCTCGCCGGTGCCGCGCATGGATTCGGGGAAGATGTGCACCTCCAGGGCATGGAGCTTGCCGTCGCGCCCGTGGCGCGCGGCGGAGCCGACGAACTCGCCGGGCTGGATGCTGGCGAGGGTGCGGTCCTCCACGGCGCCGATGCGGACATTGGGGGGGAGACCGATGTCGAGCGGGTCGCCCTCGAGGGGGCGGACCAGGAGGCGGTCGCCGGCCAGGCCGATGATGGTGCCGTTGATGCGGACTTGGATGTCCTGGGCTGCGGCAGGCAGAGGGGCGGCCAGCAGTAGGGCGGCCAGCAGGGTGGCGGGCAGTCTCGGCATGCAGGCCCCTCGGCGATGAAGGGGCAGCCTATCGCGGTTCGCCCAGCGCGTCATCCGGGGGCGGGCGGCGCATCTCCCAGGCGGAACGCGAAGCGGTCGGGCGTGTTGGGGGACAGCATCGGCACGCCGACGCCGTCAGCGAAGCGCACCGTCAGCAGGCGGGGGGCGCCGTCCAGGAAAGCCGGGGGTATCACGAAGCCGAAGCCCGCGGTCGCGGTGCCGTGGCCCGCCGCCAGCAGGTCCGGGCGCGGCATGTCGCAGGCCGCACGTCCGACCACCGCGCCGTCGATCACGATGTCCAGCACCACGGGGTTCTCGCCCGCCCGGATGGCCCAGCCGCGCACCGCGAAGTCCACGAGGTCCACGCTGCCGCGCCGCTGCCCGGGCCATCGGGCGAGCGCGGCTAGCGCCTCCGGCGGGCCGTCCAGCGCCGAAAGGAAGGCGCGGACCTCCTCGCGCATGGCGTCCGGGTCGAAGGTGAAGTTGTGGTAGGTCGGGTCCTCGAACGGCACCAGCATGGGCGCGTCGGGAAGATCGCGGATCACGTCGCCGCGCACGTAGGCCATCGGGGTAGGATCAGCCATGTAGGCGGCGGCGTCGTAGATGTGGAGGTCGCCCTTGTTCTCCAGGTTCCAGCGGCTCGTGATGACCAGGCCGGGCTTGTTCGCCACCCAGCGATACTTGGCAAGGCCCGCGCCCCAAAGCGCCACGAAGGCGTCGCACGCCTGCGCCCAGGCGAGGCTCACGGCCAAGGGTTCGCCCAACGTGTCCAGCAGCGCGACCGGCTGATCCGCGAAGCGCCGGCGCATTGCGGCAACGACGGCGCGCTCCGCGGCGAGGGGGGACAGGCCCGATCCGCCTTCGC
Source organism: uncultured Acetobacteraceae bacterium (assembly GCA_964246905.1). Taxonomy (GTDB): domain Bacteria; phylum Pseudomonadota; class Alphaproteobacteria; order Acetobacterales; family Acetobacteraceae; genus CAHJXG01. The sequence continues at coordinate 1,493 of CAXTTB010000242.1, forward strand.
GGTGGCTGCTGATCGTTTCGTCGCTGCGCGTGCTGCCGCGGGCGTTGTGCCCGTCGAACACGACCGTGAGCGGCGGGGCGCCGCCGGGCGGCGTGGACGACGTGCCGCCGCCGTGCCAGCGGAGCGCCTCCTCGATCACCAGGGCGCACAGGGCCTCAAGATCGGTCACGGTGCGGTTCTCGACGCGCAGGCCGATCAGGAGGGCGCGGCTGACGGGCGGCAAGGCCGGGACGCTTCGGACGGCATGGTCCGTCACCCGGCGCCGTAGCCCGCCGCCGACATGCTCCCGCGTCGCGCGGAACAGGATCAGGCGGTTCTCGTAGGCGTGGCTGACCAATGCGCGCTGATCGGCAAAGCCGCGGCGGACCCGGCCGGCGATCTCGGGGAACAGGGCGTCGATGGGACCGTAGAACTCGATCCCGTTGCCGGGCAGGCCGGGGACCAGCCATTCCGGCAGCCGGTCCGGCGGCAGCACGGCGACGAGCGTTTCGATGCCGGTCAGCTCGTTCCAAAGCTGGTGGCCAAGGTGCGCGCTGCCGTGGGGGCGCAGGAAGCTTGCGAAGCGGAACGGCTTGGACGCCTGCGTGCATCCCGCAAGCAGGCTGTCGGCGAAAGCGGCGAGATGCCGCAGCAGGTGGCAGGTGAAGTGCGGGAGCATGTCGCGGCCAATGCGCGCTTGGTCGCCGCCGCCGGTGATCAGCAGGCCGTGTTCCGGAACATACAGGCCGGCCACCCGGCACATGTGCTCGGTTGCGATCACGAAGATGTCGAAGCCGCTGGTCGAGCGGTTGACGGGTTCGGCGCGGAATCGGGTCAGCGTGGCGAAGTCGCCCAAGGCGATGCTGCCCGTGCAGGGCATGTCCGCCCCGTCCACTGGGGAGGGCCACGTGAGCGCCCCGTCGCGCAGGGCCGATGCGAAGCGGTCTTGCAGGTTCACCGACAAGGCCTGGGACAAGGCGTCCGCATCGGCCCAGGGCGGCGTGACGGCGCCGGGTGCGCCGATGACGTTGTGACACGGCTCCGGCAACAGCGACGGCTGCAGCAGCCCGGCAAGCGTGGCGCGGAAGGCCGGCCCGATCCGCGCGAACTCGCGGAGCGGCCCATCCGGGGGCGGAGCGCCTGCGGCAAGGCAGGTGTCGAGCAGCGACTGCATCGCCGGGCGAATCGCCGCCAGCAGGGCCGCTTGGGTGTCGGCGGGCCAGGCGTCCATGCCGTTCGAGAAATGACCGTCGCGGTCGAAATACCATTCAGAAGCGCCGCCGCCGTCGTGCAGCAGTTCAAGCACCGTGAGGCCGTCGGCGACCACAGCCTGCTCGGCACGCCATCCCGCGCCGGGCACCGGCGCGGACGGCAGCGAGAGGCTGTCCACGGCCACCACCCGGAAGGACTGGCCCGGCGAGGCTGGCCCGGGAGCGGGGTTGCTGAGGTGCCGCATTCAGAGGGCCCGCAGCAACGCGGCAAGCTCCCGGAGCGGCGCGCGCCAGGACATGGCGAAGTTGGCCCGCGATGTCTCGCCGTGGCGGGCTTCCTCGACGTCCTGGACCTCCGCCTGGCCCACGTAGCGCATCGGCACGAGGTCGTCGCGGTATCGGTCGTACAGGAACCCGTCGTTGCTTCCAGGGCGCAGGAAGCTTTGGTTGGAAAAGCCCACGCCCGGCTTGTTGGCGATCCACCGCGTCTTGGCCAGGCCGGCGCCGATGGGCGCCAGAAAGGCGTCGATGGCTTCGGCCAGGATGATGCTCTCATGGGGCAGGCACCCGAGCGCATCATGGAAGCGCACGCCGGGGCAGGCCGCCATGATGGACACGGCGATGGCCTGCTCATCCGCCAGCGACATCAGGGCGTGACTGGCCAGTTGCTCCATGCCGCTGTTGATGCCGTCGAAGATGACGCCCAGTCGGGGATGGTCGCGCGCCAGCTCGTTGATCAGGCAGGCAAGGCCGTCCTCCTGCCCGACCCAGGCGCGGTTCTCGGTGCGGACCGTCACCATAAGGAGCGGGAACGCAGCTTGCCGGAGGGCGGCAACCTCGGCGAGGAAGGCGCTTTTGCAGTGCTGCCGGCTCCAATCCACCACGCGCGCCGCGGCTTCCGCGGTGGTGTAGCCGTCCACGAGGACAAGGGATATCGCCCGCCGCTCCAGCATCAGGTCATAGACCGCATCCTGCGAGTCCGGCCGGACCACCGACCCGGCGCGGGCAACCTGGTCGCGGTACAACTCCGTGACGCCGCCGAATATTTGCCAGGTCCGGTAGGAGGTGATGATGTCGATGCGCTCTGGGGGAACCCGGGAGAACAACGCGGCCCAGCCGGGAATGACGTTCCAGATGTGGTGCCCGATGTGCGACATGCTGTCCTCGCTGACCATCAGCGAGCGGCGGGGGTCGGCGAGGTATGCCGCGACCCGCCCGTGGTTCGCCATGACCCGCGCCGCCGTCTGGATCAGCGGCGCACGCGCGTCGAAGTATGGGATGGAAACCAGGAGCAGGTTGGCGTCCGGGAAGAACCACGAGCGGTCGGACGCATACTGGCTAATGCGCCAGTCGGGAAGCACGATGCAGGCGCGGCCGCCATGCCGGTGCAGGAAGGTGTGCAGGTCGATGGTGTCGCGGACCAGCGCGCGCTCCCCGGTGAACGGGCACAAGATCGGCTTGCCGCCGAGCAGCACGGTCGCCGCGACGTCCGCGACGCGCCGGGTCAGGCGCGGGTCGTGCGCGAACCCGATGTCGGCGGACAATGCGGCGCAACGCTCGCTCGCGCCGTCATAGCCCGACAGGACGGCGTCCACGAACGATGGCGAAAGGCCGGCCGCCGCGCAGGCCTGCCGGATGTCCGCCTCGCTATCGACGCCGGACGCCAGCATCCGCACGTCCGCGTGGACCCAGTCCGCCGCAAGCTGCCTGAGATCCTGACCGCTGGGCCGGAACTCCCCTGCGAAGCTGCCATCGGTCAGCAGCCCGGCGAGGCAATCGCCGAAATGCTGCAAGCGGTGCGTGTCATGCGCCAGCACGTCAACCATCCTTGGCCTCCTGATCCGGCATCGGCCCATGGGGTGGCTGACGTGCCGGCCCGGATCGGGCCAGCCGCGCCCGGGTCGGCCGCTTCCCGGCGATCACGCCGCTGCGACGGCTCGTCAATTGCGGAGAAACCCTGTGACGCGCGCCACCAGCGCCGGAACATCCACGCTGAACCGCTTATGCACCGGCGCAGGATCAGCCGGGTCCACCGCCCCCACGAACAGGCCGTACCGCGCCCGGCACGAGGCGAACAGCCCCATATGCGCGTAGATCCAGTTCGGCTCGCTCTCGATGTCCAGCACCTTCGTGCCGGGGCGGCAGAACACCACGTTGAACAGGCCTGACCCGGCGGGACCCACCACGATGTCGGCGGACGCGAAGGCGGCGACCTGCTCGGCGGGGCTGAGCTGCTCCGGCTCGATCACCTCGAAGCCGAGGCCCGCCATCGCCGTTGCCACGTCGGCCTCGTTCAGCATCTGCCGGGTGGACACGCCGCGTCGGGCCTGGCCCAGGCGCGACACGTAAAGGCGGCGGCCCCCGCCGGCGCCGGGGTTCTCCCGGGCCATCTGCTGGAAGAAGGCGTGGCTTTCCGGGTCGAGGAAGGCGTGCGGGTTGCGCAACGACGGCGCGACCACGCGGTCGAAGGCCACGAGGGCGCCAGGGTCGTGCTGGATCACCTGCGAGGCCGGCACGCCGGCCAGGCGCAGCAGCTCAAGGAACGCCGGATTGTGCGCCCAGGCGACGACCGGCAGATGGCCCAATCCATGGGCGCGGACCGCGTGCAGCTTCGGCAGCACCCGGAACAGGAAGGAGCCGTAGTTCGACGGCTCGTGCGAGCACAGCACGACGGCGGCGCCGGGGTGGTGGCGTTGCGGGCGGGACCCGCACGACAGGTTGAAGCCGTCGCCGTCCGGCGCCGGGACCAGGCCGGTGTCCTCGTTGGGGAACGGCTCCGGGGATGACAGGCCGTCCAGGAAGCGCCCGGTCTCCGCCGACGGCGTACCCGCGGCGTCGGTACAGAACCGCCCGTCCCACGCCAGCGCCCGGTAGCCGAACAGAGTCGGGCGCGGCAGGACCGTCAGGAACGCCGGCGGCGAGGTGTAGGTGTCGGCGCCCAGGCCGTCGAACACGCCCGTGCCCGCAGGATCGTCGATGAACTCCGGCGCATAGCGGAGCAGCGGGCGGTCCGTGCCCGGCGGCTCCACGTAAACGCCAGCCTGCGCCGCGTCCTGCAACTCGTGCCGCAAGATCCGTGGCAGGCTCAGCGGTGACATGTATCGCAGGCGCATTCCGCTTCTCACGTGTGCGAGGCCGTTCCGCCTTGTGGCGTCACCACCGGACGAGTCGCAAAGAAGGTCAATCTGGTTGCATGTCTGCCTATCATCCTCGCGATATTTACGATAGCCCGTAATCCCACTCGATCCAAAGTTGTGTTTCTCCTCCCATACCGTTGCGCTATCCTCATTGTATCGGGTAG
>CAXTTB010000243.1:0-1934 GCA_964246905.1 uncultured Acetobacteraceae bacterium
GCGGGCGACGTCTGGCTCCCCACCTGCCTGACCGGCGGCGACGATTACGAGCTGCTGATGGCCGTGCCGCCGCGCCATGCCGAGGCGCTCAAGGCGGAAGCCACGGCGAAAGGGGTGGCCGTGACCCGGATCGGGCGGTTCGAGGCCGGCGCGGAGGTGCGGGTCCTGGACAGGGCGGGCGCCGTGGTCAGCCTGGACCGGCCAGGCTGGAGCCACTTCTGACTCACAGCCCCGGCGCGGTGGAGGCGCCGCTGCCGCCCGGCGTGGCCCGGTTGCCGCCCGGCGAGCCGCCCGCGTTGAACTTGCCGACGTTGCCCAGCAACTGCTGCAGGAACGACGCCTCGCTGCCCGGGGAGGGCGTGGCGCGGCCCACCACCGCCACGTCCAGGCCGTCGTCCTGGTTCAGGTGCTTCACGTTGCGCAGCACGCCGCCCTGGTCGAACGTCAGCGTCGTCACGTCCTGCGACGTGATCCCCGGCAACCGGCCGACCCGGGTGCGCGTGGTCGCGCTGATGTAGATCCAGGTGTTGTCGTCGAACGCGCCCTTCGCGGTCGGCGAGCCGAGCAGGGAGGTGGCGTCGGACTTGGTGGACGTGCCGGGCACCAGCTCCTTGATGAGGTCGGCATCGACATGGTTGCCGCGGAGCTGGTGCGGCGATTCGATGGCGCTGCATGAGGACGCGGCCAGCAGGAACAGGACGGGAAGCAGGCGCACTTGCGGGTCCAGTGTGGTTCAGGGACGCGGCCAAGGCGCGGGGAAGCGGCGTCGCCCGGCCCGCATTGATCGATCCCGGCAGGAAACCTATCTGGGGCGGTGGGTGTCATGCCCGCCCGGTCGTGTCAATCGGGCGGCGCCGGACCGGACGCGGCGGGGGGATCGGATGGCACTTTTGGGTCTGCTGGGGCGCAAGCGGCATGAGCGCGCCGGGTTCGAGCTTTACACCGCCGCCGTGGGCGCCGCCCGCGACCCATACATCTTCGAGACCCTGGGCGTGCCGGACACGCTGGACGGGCGGTTCGACGTGATCGGGCTTTACGTGTTCCTCGTGGTGCACCGGCTCCATGCCGCGTCGAAGGAGGGCAAGGACCTGGCGCAGGCGGTATTCGACGCGATGTTCTCCGACATGGACATCAACCTGCGGGAGATCGGCGTCGGCGACATGACGGTCGGCAAGCGGGTGCGCGCGATGTGGGAAGCCTTCAACGGACGCTCCGCCGCCTACGCCGAGGCGCTCGACAGCGGCGACGTGATGGCGCTGGCGGGCGCGGTCGGCCGCAACGTCTGGCGCGGCCAGGCGCCTCCGGAGTCCGCGCACGCCTTGGCGGCCCTGGCCATGGAGCAGTCGAGGCACCTGGCGGAGCAGCCGGTCGAGGCGCTGCTGGTGGGCCGGGTCAGCTTCCGTCCGGCGCGGGCGACGGAATGAACCCCGAACTGCACCGGCCCGTCGCGCTGGACCGCGTCGGACCCCGCGGCTTGACCTTGGACATCGAGGCGAAGCCGGAGGAATTGCCAGCCATCGCGGCCCGGCTGCGCGTCCTGGCGCTGGCGGGCCTGCGCTGCGCGTTCAAGCTGCGCCGGGTCGGCGCGTCCACGGTGGAGGCGGAAGGCGTGCTGCGCGCCCAGGTGACGGAAACCTGCGTCGTCTCCCTCGACCCGTTCGACCACGACGTGCAGGAGGCGTTCACCGTCCACTTCGTCCCGTCCGGCGCCGAGGACGACGACCCGGACCCGGAGGCGGTTGACCAGATCCCGTATGCGGGCGGCGCGGCCGACCTCGGCGAGGCGGCGGTGGAGCAGCTTGCCCTGGCGCTCGATCCGTTCCCGCGCAAGCCTGGCGCCGTGCTGCCGGAGGAGGCCACGGCGGAGGCGTCCAGCCCGTTCGCCGCGCTGCGCGCCCGGCAGACGCGGGACTAGGCCGCCGCTTGCAGCCCCA
>CAXTTB010000243.1:2034-5976 GCA_964246905.1 uncultured Acetobacteraceae bacterium
TGCGGCTCTGCTAGACCGCGCGGCTCGTTATTGACATTATGATCCCGGCGCGTCGCTTTCCTGCCACGCGCCCTTTAGCCCGGAGGGGCGTTGTCCCATGGCTGTTCCCAAGAAGAAAACGTCCCCGTCCCGCCGCGGGATGCGTCGCAGCCACGACGCGCTACGGGTCGAGGCCCACGCCGAGTGCTCCAACTGCGGCGAGCTGAAGCGTCCGCACCACCTTTGCAGCCATTGCGGCCATTACGACGGTCGTGAGGTCGTGGCCGCCGGCAAGGCGCTCAAAGGGGCCGTTCGCGCCTGAGGGCGCCGGGCTGGAACGCCCTGCGATGACGGAATCCTTCAACCTCGCGCCATTCAACCTCGCGATCGACGCCATGGGCGGCGACCACGCGCCCGAGGCAGTGCTGGACGGCATCGCCATCGCGGCGGAGCGGCACCCGGCGGCCCGCTTCCTGCTGGTGGGTGACGAGGCGAGGCTTGGACCCTTGGTGGCGGCGCGCAAGCGGGTCCAGGCGTCCTGCACGGTCCGCCATGCGCCCGAGGCCATTCCCAGCGAGATGAAGCCGACCGCCGCCCTGCGGGTGCGCGCGTCCTCCATGCGGGTGGCCATCGACGCGGTGGCGGGCGGTGAGGCGTCGGGCGTGGTGTCGGCCGGCAACACCGGGGCGTTGCTGGCGCTGGCCAAGATCGTGATCAAGACCCTGCCCGGCATCGACCGTCCGGCCATGGCGGCCATCGGCCCATCGGCCCGGGGCGACGTGGTGATGCTCGACCTCGGCGCCAACGTGCAGTGCGACGCGCGCAACCTCGTCGAGTTCGCGGTCATGGGTGACGTGTTCGCCCGCACGGTGCTGGGCCTGCCGGCGCCCAGCATCGGCCTGCTGAACGTGGGGTCGGAGGAGTTGAAGGGCGATGAGCGCGTGCGCCAGGCGGCCGAGATCCTGCGGGCCAGCCACATCGCCCCGCAGTTCCATGGCTTCGTCGAAGGCCATGACATCGCCGCCGGCACCACGGACGTGATCGTGACCGACGGCTTCACCGGCAACGTGGCGCTGAAGACCGGAGAGGGCGCCCTCAAGCTGGTGGGCGACCTGTTGAAGCAGATCTTCCGCAGCAGCCTGGCGGCCCGGCTCGCCTACCTGCTCGCCCGGCCCGGGCTGGACCGCATGAGGCTCTGGCTCGACCCGCGGCGCTACAACGGCGCGGTGATGCTGGGGCTGAACGGCGTGGTGGTGAAGTCGCATGGCGGGGCCGATGCGGAAGGGTTCGCCCACGCCCTCGACGTGGCGATGGACATGGTGGTGCACCGCTTCAACGAGCAGATCCGCGACGGCCTGGGGCGGATCGAGGCGATGAAGCCGGACAAGGGTGGTCCGAAGCTCCTGGCGGCCGTTTAGCCGCCATGGCGCCGCGCAGCGTGATCGCGGGGGTGGGCGGCTACCTGCCGGAGCGGATCGTCTCCAACGACGAGCTGTCCCGCACCCTCGACACGACCGACGAGTGGATTCAGGAACGCACCGGCATCCGGCAGCGCCATGTCGCCAAGCCACAGGAGACCTGCGCCGTCATGGGCGCGCGGGCGGCGGCGGCGGCGCTGGCCCATGCCGGCTGCGGGACGGAGGACGTGGATGCGGTGATCCTGGCGACGGCGACGCCGGACCAGGCGTTCCCCGCCTCCGCGCTGCGGGTGCAGGCGGAGCTTGGCATCACCCGCGGCTTCGGCTTCGACCTCTCGGCGGCGTGCAGCGGGTTCATCTACGCGCTGTCGGTGGCCGACGCGATGGTCCGCACCGGGCAGGCGTCGGGCGTGCTGGTGATCGGCAGCGAGGTCTATTCCCGGATCATGGACTGGACGGACCGCGGCACCTGCGTGCTGTTCGGCGACGGCGCCGGGGCGGTGTTCGTGCGGCCCGGCACGGAGCGGGACGGCACGCGCGGCATCCTGTCCACCCACCTGCACGCGCAAGGCACGCTGGGCGACCTGCTGTACGTCGATGGCGCGGTCGGGCGCCCGGACCGGCCGGGCCACCTGGTGATGAACGGGCGCGAGGTGTTCCGCCACGCGGTCGCCAAGCTCGCCGCCGTGGTGGAGGAGGCGCTGGCGGCAAACGGCCTCGGCCACGCGGACATCGACTGGCTGGTGCCGCACCAGGCGAACCGCCGCATCATCGACGCGATGGGCCGCAAGCTCGGCCTGCCGTCCGGGCAGGTGGTGGTCACGGTGGACCGCCACGCCAACACCTCGGCAGCCTCGGTTCCCCTGGCGCTGGCGGAGGCGTGCGGCGACGGACGGATCAAGCGGGGCGACCTGGTGGTCATGGAGGCGCTGGGCGGCGGCATGACCTGGGGGTCGGCGCTCGTCCGCTTTTGAGGCGTGGGGGCAACAGCCCGGACGAAAATTGTTTAAGGTCAGCATGTTCGCTTGACGGTTATGCGGCCGATGCATAGCCTGTCGCAATGAACACGGTGACTCGGGCGCAATTGGCCGAAACGATCTACGCGCAGGTCGGGCTGTCGCGCAACGACTCGGCGGACCTGCTTGAAACGGTGTTGGAACGGATGTCGCGGGCGCTGGAGGCCGGCGACTCCGTGAAGATCAGCGGGTTCGGGACCTTCTCGGTCCGACAGAAGGGCCGGCGGATCGGCCGCAACCCGAAGACCGGGGTGGAGGTGCCGATCCTGCCGCGCCGCGTGCTGACGTTCCGGCCCAGCCAGGTGCTCAAGGCGCATGTGAACGGCACCGCGATCCCGGCGAGCGACGACGTATGAGCGGCGGGGGCGACCTGCCACCCGATGAGGCAGTGCCTGACGAGGCCGCCCTGGGCGACGCGGGCGCAAGCGAGGCGGGCATGGACGACAGCCGCCCGCGGGCCAAGAAGGCGCCCAACGCCTTCCGCACGATCAGCGAAGTGGCGGACGAGCTGCATATCCCGCAGCACGTCCTCCGGTTCTGGGAAACCAAGTTCCCGCAGATCAAGCCGCTCAAGCGCGGCGGCGGGCGGCGCTACTATCGCCCCGACGACATCCTGCTGCTGCGCCGCATCTCAGATTTGCTGTATATCCAGGGCTATACGATCAAGGGCGTGCAGCGCCTGTTACGGGAGGGTGGGGGCCAATTGTCCGACAACATTCCACCGGCGACCGCCGCCGAGCGTGCCGCCGCCGAGGCCGAGCGGGCCAGCGCCGCAGCCCCGGAGCCGTCCGAACCTGCGTCCAATCCCAGCACGGACGAGGTCGCCCGGCTCCGCGCCCTGCTGAAACGCAGCCTGGACGAGCTGACGGCGCTGCGTGCCATGCTGGATTGATGCCGGGTCCTGGGATTTGACCTCGCCGCGGCGTTGCGGCCTGCGCGGCACCCTGCTAGACCGGAGACGTGTCGGAGCGTAGCGCAGCCTGGTAGCGCATCAGTCTGGGGGACTGGGGGTCGTGGGTTCGAATCCCGCCGCTCCGACCAATGGCCTCAGCGGCTTGCGCTTCGCCTGCTTCCTGGCCTCGGCTACCTGGAAGCACATTGGAAGCACATTATACCAACGGCTCCTTGCCTCGCCCTTCCGTCATTGCGAGCTGCCCTTGCGGCGTGGCGATCCAGGAGCCGAATGCCGTGCTCGCGATCCCTGGATTGCCGCGTCGCTGCACTCCTCGCAATGACGAAAAAAGGGCGATGCAAGAGGCCGCTGGTATAAGCCGGCAAGGGCGTCAGCCTGGGTCCGGCCCTGCTCCGTCCTGCGATCCTCACGTTGACCGTCGTCGCTGGAAACCCGGCGTGGAACTCGCCTCCAACCTTTCTTGGCATCAAGGGCCACTTCTACCCGTATCAAGCCGCTTCAACGTTTCGTCCTTTGGTTGCATCCTCTGTCGAAGTCGGCCAGAGAGGCGTGTGGCGGTTCCATGACACCAAGCTTCTACAACCAGCCTGTCCTGAACTCCCCCTACGCCCCGCCC
>CAXTTB010000244.1:0-5974 GCA_964246905.1 uncultured Acetobacteraceae bacterium
CGGTCCGGGTCCGGCGACATGCCATGCGCGCGCCGCCACGCGGCCCTGTCGGCGGGATCGTCGGGGTCGAAGCGCAGGTCCACACGCACGCCGTCGAACTGGCGCGTCAGCACCTTGAGGTAGGAGTGGTCGTAAACCGTGACCTGCAGGACGTCCGGCGCCGTCCAGGCGACACGTGGCCGCTCATCATCGTGGCCGCCGGTGTCCACTCCGAGCAGAACGGCAGCGTGCGCCGGGTCGCGGGTGGAGACGAGATCAATCCCCGCGGTAATGTTCATCATCCAAGGCCCGACCTCACACGTGGCCTCGCTCACCCTGGCTTCCCATACCCCATCGGGAGAGGGAACGCGGGCGACGATGGCGTCCTCACAGGTGTCCCTGCTGCAGGTTTTGACCAGCACAGCGGCAAGCAGGGTCAGCAGCAAGGCACCCAAGCTGAGTTCCACGCGCCAGCCGATGCGCTGCATGGGATCGGGCATCGACCGCCGTCCCATTCAGGACCTAACCACGGCGCGGATGCCACCGGACTGGTAGAGTTGGAAGCCGAGATCCGTGTTGGCGACGTTGGTCACTGGCAGGTGGGTATAGGTCTTATCCATTTCCGTTCCTGCTTGGAAACGGCTTTCTCTTGCGGCAAAAAGGTCTTGGATGCGCAAGATTTCGTCGCGCGATATGCCGGCGGACACCGCATAAAGGCCGATTGCAACGGTGGCGTAGTCCACGTATTCCTTATGGAACTTGCCGCCGACACGCTGCGCGTCCCACTCGCCAAAATGGTTGAACTTGGATAGTTGCGTAAGTTCATGCGATAGAAAGCTTAGACCCGCGTCGTCGCCACCGAACGGGTTAGGATTGGGGTTTTTGATCCGGGCGTCGTAGTCGCTCCTGTCCGCAGTTCCTTGATCGACGAAGAAGTGCGGATCAAGCCCAGCCGGACGCAGCATCTGCCGGCCCTTGTAGTGTCCTTCAGGGATCAGGACGGGGTTGCCCTGGTCGTTCACAACCGGCACGGGTGCGGTCGGGTCCTTGGGCGTGCTGACGCCGGCTGCAGCGGCATCCCCGGCCGCCCTTGCATCGGCGATTGTTGTCGTGCCCGCGTCGGTGGGCGGCGGAATGTCCGGAGGCGGCGAGCTTGCCAGGGTGGCGGCCTGGTCCGGCACGGTCACGCCGTTGCTTGCGCCGCTATCGGGACTATCGCCGCCGGCGGCAGCCGCGGCTGCCGTGGCCGCATCGCGAGGGTGGACGCCGAACGAGGTCGCGCGCATCGATTGAAGGGCGGAAAGCGCAAGCTCCGTGCTGGTTTGCCGCGCGTCCTTCGACGCCTGCTCAAGTTGACGTCGCGACTCGGCGTAACCCTGGCCCACACGCTCCATGGGGTCCGGCCCTTGCCGGCGAGGCTTGGACCAGGTGAAAGGGATGACGATGGTATCCATGCCGTAGGGAAACTGATCGGCGGCACGGCCTTCGGGCGGAAGTTCAAAGGGTGGGAAGTCGTCAGGCATCGGCAACTCCCGTGAAAACGTCAGTTTCGTATCGATTTCCTCCAGCAAGGATGCAAGTCCTAATCACGCTCAGGAGGGCTTGGGCTTCGGCTCCCACGCAGGCGTCGCGGACGGGTTGCGGGACGACGCCAAGCCCGCAAGCCGCGTCGCCGCGCCAGCCCACGCAACCGCCCGGCCGGCAAATAAAACTTGACTTGCCTTCTTTCCGCCGCTAAACGCCCGCCCTCACTCGGAACGCGGGAGATCGCGGCCGCCGCAAGGGGCCGCCATCGGTATGACCGCGGTCCTCCAGAACAGGAGGTCCAGCCATGGCCAAGAAGGTCGTCGGCTACATCAAGTTGCAGATCCCGGCCGGGAAAGCCAACCCGTCCCCGCCGGTCGGCCCGGCGCTCGGTCAGCGCGGCCTGAACATCATGGCGTTCTGCAAGGAGTTCAACGCCGCGACGCAGGGCATGGAGCCGGGCACGCCGACGCCCGTGGTCATCACGGCCTTCGCCGACCGCACCTTCACCTTCGTCACCAAGACCCCGCCCAACACCTATTTCCTGAAAAAGGCGGCGGGCATCACCAAGGGCACGACGACGCCGGGCAAGGGCGCCATGGTGGGCCGGGTCACGACCTCGCAACTGCGGGAGATAGCCGAGACCAAGATGAAGGACATGAACGCGAACGAGGTCGAGGCCGCGATGCGGATGCTGGCCGGCAGCGCCCGGTCGATGGGCCTCAGCGTGGTGGAGGGCTGACCGTGGCAGACAGCAAGCGCCTCAAGGCGGGCTACGAGACGTTCGACCGGGCGAAGTCCTACGCGCTGGACGAGGCGATCCGGCTGGCCAAGGCCAACGCCCGGGCCAAGTTCGACGAGACCATCGAGTTCAGCATGAACCTCGGCATCGACCCGCGCCACGCCGACCAGATGGTGCGCGGCTTGCTGAGCCTGCCGAACGGCACCGGCAAGACGCTGCGGGTCGCGGTGTTCGCCCGCGGCGCCAAGGCGGAGGAGGCGCTGGCTGCCGGCGCCGACGTGGTGGGCGCGGACGACCTGGCCGAGAAGGTGCAGGGCGGCGAGTTCGGCTTCGACCGCTGCATCGCGACGCCGGACATGATGGCGCTGGTGGGCCGGCTCGGCAAGATCCTGGGGCCGCGCGGCCTGATGCCGAACCCGAAGCTCGGCACGGTGACGATGGATGTGCGCGGCGCGGTGACGGCGGCGAAGTCCGGCCAGGTGGAGTTCCGGGCGGAGAAGGCCGGGATCGTCCATGCCGGGATCGGCAAGGCGAGCTTCGAGGAGGGCAAGCTGGTCGAGAACATCCGCGCCTTCGTCGATGCGATCCAGAAGGCGAAGCCCGCCGGAGCCAAGGGCACCTATGTGCAGAAGGCGTCGGTCAGCTCCACCATGGGGCCGGGCGTGCGCGTCGATGTAGCGAGCCTGTCGGCGTAGGCATGGCCTAGGAATTCGTTGGCCTCAGCCGCAGACGCCTTGCGTTTCGGCGGGGCCAGCGGCCAGGGGCGGCGCAAGCCGTCCCGAACCTGTCCGAGACTGCACGTCGTTCCGCCCAGTTCTGGGAGGGACAGTAAAGGGCCGAGGCCCGCGCGCAGGAGACGGGGAAGCGAGATGATCCGGGGCGGGCCTGCCTGCCCCGGCCAACTGGCGGTTCCGGCTGAGGGTCCACGGCGCGTCCGCGCGCGTGGGCCGGACAGGGTGACGGCGTGGCCGCCCGGCCATGCCAAGGAACCTGCGCCGACGCGGTCCAAACGCGCCGGAGCCAACAGGAGATAGCGTGTGGACCGTACGGAGAAGCGGGAGTTCGTGGCCTCGCTCGGCCAGGTGTTCGCAGAGACGTCCATGGTCGTGGTGGCCCAGAACAAGGGCCTGACCGTGGCCGAGGTGTCGGACCTGCGGCGCAAGATGCGGGCGTCGGGATCGACCTACAAGGTCGCCAAGAACCGGCTCGCCGTGCTCGCCCTGGAAGGGACCCGGTTCGACGGCATCAAGCCCATGCTGAAAGGCCCGACCGCGCTCGCGTGGTCGCAGGACCCGGTGGCGGTGGCGAAGACGGCCGTCGATTACGCCAAGGCCAACGACAAGTTCATCGTGGTCGGCGGCGCGCTCGGCACCCAGATGCTCAACGCGGAGGGGATCAAGGCGCTGGCGGACCTGCCGTCGCTCGATGCGTTGCGCGCCAAGCTGGTGGGACTGATCCAGGCGCCTGCCACCCGGGTCGCGGGCGTGCTCGCGGCGCCGGCCGGGCAGCTTGCCCGGGTGTTCGGGGCCTATGCCAAGAAGGACGAGGCGGAGGCGGCTTGATCCCGGTTCGGGAACGGTTGCGCGAGCAGAAGCTGATGTGAACGCAAGGCCCGGCATCGGGCTTGCATGGAACCGCCCAAGGGCTAGATAAGGAAGGTACGAAATGGCTGATATGGCAAGACTGGTGGAAGAGCTGTCGGCGCTCACGGTGCTTGAGGCGGCAGAGCTGTCCAAGATGCTGGAGGAGAAGTGGGGCGTGTCCGCCGCGGCCCCCGCCGCCGCCGCGCCGGCCGGCCCGGGGGCCGCCGGCGCCCCGGTCGAGGAGCAGACGGAGTTCACCGTCATGCTGGCGAAGGTCGGCGACAAGAAGATCAACGTCATCAAGGAGGTCCGCACGATCACGGGCCTCGGGCTGAAGGAAGCCAAGGACCTGGTTGAGGGCGCGCCGAAGGCGGTCAAGGAAGGCGTGAACAAGGACGAGGCCGAGAAGCTGAAGAAGCAGTTGGAAGAGCAGGGCGCTGCTGTCGAGATCAAGTAGCCAGACCAAGCCGGCGCCGTCCCTCGGGACGGCGGCAGGCCATTGAGCGGGAAAGCGGGTGGATGCCAGGGTCGGCCTCCGCCCGCTACTCTATTGCTGCGCGTCGGGGAGTCCCGCTCCCGGAACACCGACGCGCCAAGCCGAGCGACGAAGCCCTGTGCGTGTGACGCCACCATCGGGCGCATGAAATCTCAGGTCAAGGACGGGCGATGAACGCGATCACCAAATCGTTCACGGGACAGAAGCGGATACGCAAGAGCTTCGGGCGCATCCCCGAGGTGGCGCCGATGCCGAACCTGATCGACGTGCAGCGCGCCTCCTACGAGGCGTTCCTGCAGATGAACGTGGCGCCGGACAGCCGGACGCCGACGGGCCTGCAGGAAGTGTTCAAGTCGGTGTTCCCCATCGACGACTTCGCCGGGCGCGGGCGGCTCGAGTTCGTGCACTACGAGCTGGAGGAGCCGAAGTACGACGTGGAGGAGTGCATCCAGCGCGGGATGACCTACGCCGCGCCGCTCAAGGTGATCCTGCGGCTGATCGTCTGGGACCTCGATGAGGACACCGGCGCGCGGTCGATCCGGGACATCAAGGAGCAGCCGGTCTATATGGGCGACATGCCGCTCATGACGGACAACGGCACCTTCGTCATCAACGGGACCGAGCGCGTCATCGTCAGCCAGATGCACCGCAGCCCCGGCGTGTTCTTCGACCACGACAAGGGCAAGACGCACAGCAGCGGCAAGTACCTGTTCACCGCCCGGGTGATCCCGTACCGCGGCTCCTGGCTCGACTTCGAGTTCGACAGCAAGGACCTGGTGTACGTGCGCATCGACCGCAAGCGCAAGCTGCCGGTGACGACGCTGCTCTACGCGCTGGAGAGCACGGCGACCGAGGCGCTGCGCGCGTCCCGCGTGGCGGCGGGGGAGACGCTCGACATCGGCGAGATCCGCGGCATGGATGCCGAGGAGATCCTGACCTACTTCTACGGCCAGGTGGTGTTCACCCGCACGCCGAAGGGCTGGGCGCGGCCGTTCGAGGCGGACGCCTACCGCGGCATCACCCTGGCGGAGCCGCTGGTCGATGCGGACACCGGCGAGACCGTGGCGGAGGCGGGCAGCAAGCTCACCGCCCGCACCGCCCGCAAGATCGCCGAGCAGACGAAGACCGTGCTGGTGGGCCGCGCCGACCTGCTGGGCCGCTTCGTCGCCGTCGATCTGGTGAACGAGGAGACGGGCGAGATCTTCGCGGAGGCCGGGGAGGAGCTGGCGGAGGCGCGGCTGACCGCGCTGGAGGACGAGGGCATCGACCGGCTGCCGACGCTCGCCGTCGATCAGTCGAACGGCCCGTGGCTGCGCAACACGCTGGCCGTGGACAAGAACGGCAACCGCGACGACGCGCTGGTCGATATCTACCGCGTGATGCGCCCCGGCGAGCCGCCGACGCCCGAGACGGCGGAGGCGCTGTTCCGCGGCCTGTTCTTCGACGCCGACCGCTACGACCTGTCGGCGGTGGGGCGCGTCAAGATGAACATGCGCCTCGGCATGGACGCGGAGGACAGCGTGCGCGTGCTCCGCAAGGAGGACGTGCTCAAGACCGTCAAGATCATGTGCGAGCTGAAGGACGGGCGCGGCACCATCGACGACATCGACAACCTCGGCAACCGCCGGGTGCGCTCGGTGGGCGAGCTGA
>CAXTTB010000245.1:0-5964 GCA_964246905.1 uncultured Acetobacteraceae bacterium
CCTGCAGCACGGCGTCCACGTCCGCTGGGCTGCCGATCCGGTACCAGACGCCTTCCGGGTAGATCACCAGGCAGGGGCCAAGCTCGCAGCGGTCCAGGCACCCGGCGGAGTTCACCCGGATATTGGCGATGCCGAGTTCCTTCGCCCGCGCCTTCATGTAGTCGCGCAGCTTCTCCGAACCGCGTGCGGCGCAGGAGCCGCGCTGGTGCCCGTCCGGACGGCGGTTGGTGCAGACGAACAGGTGCGCGTCGAAATACGGCGGCGGGTCGGTCGGCAGCTTGGTGCCCATCGGGTGTTCCCTCAGAAATAACGCAGGTTGAGGCGGATGCGCCCGCCGCCGGCGTCCAGGCGGAAGGCGGCGTCGGCGAAGGAGGGCGGCCCGAAGCGGAACGGCGCGTCGTTGCTGAAACCGATGCCCACGGTGGGCAGGCCGAAGAAGTTGCGGGTGATCCGGCCCACGTCGGTCTCGTCCTGGTAGGCCTGCGCCGCCCAGGTGCCGGGCGGCACGTCCAGCGTGAGCGTGACCTCGCCGGGCGCCGCCTTGCCGTGCGCGCGCCATTGGCAGGTCTCCTTGAGGAACGTGTCGGCGGAGCAGACCGCCACCCGGATATGCCCCCGGGCGTTGCGGATGTTGCCCACGACGACCTCCAGCCTCGCTGCCTGCGCGTTGCCCGCGAGCATCGCCAGGCCCGCTACTGCGCCGTATAGGCCCGGCCGCGCCAGGTGGCGGGCCGTCCGCGGGCGGCGCGGATCAGCGCCCACCACTGCACGACCAGGAGCGCCAGCACGCCGAACGGGTGCAGCAGGGCCGCGAGCCAGGGCTGGCGGAACCGCGCCGCCAGGATCAGACGGAACCCCACCGACGCCAGCAGCGCCAGCCCCGCCGTCCAGCCCGGCGCCGCCAGCATCAGCACGGCCGGCAGGACCTGCCCGCCGCCCAGGATCACCGTCCAGACCGGCAGCGCCCGGGGCTTCGCCATGCCCTCCGTCGCGTTCTTGCATAATCCCTCCCAGACCTGCGCGGCGTTGGCGTACATGCGGCAGCGCGCGAAGCCGCTGGCGTCGAACAGCCGGGTCATCGAGCCGGCCCGGCGGAAGGCGCGCGGCAGCATCAACCCGTCATGCAGTGACGCCTGGATCGCCGCGTGCCCGCCGGCCCGCAGGTAGGCGTCGCGCCGCACGATGAACAACTGCCCGCACCCGGCGCCGAGGCCCACCGCCGGCAGGCGCAGCATGGCCGCAATCGGCAGGAACCCCAGCAGCAGGAAATGGATCAGCGGGATTAGCAACTGCTCCGACCAGGTGATGGTGTCCTGCGCCGGGAAGCCGCTGGCCAGCCCCACGTCGTGGCGCTGCATCACCCCGGCCATGCGGCTCAGCGCGTCCGGCGCCAGCCGCACGTCGGCATCGACGAACACCATCAGCTCGTGCCGCGCCAGGCCGCCCAGCACGCTGCACGCATGTTGCTTGCCCGACCAGCCCGGCGGCAGCCGCGGCGCCGCCGCCACCCGCAGCCGCGGGTCGGCGATGCCCGCGAGGATGGCCGGGGTCCGGTCGGTCGAGGCGTCGTCCAGCACGACCAGTTCAAGCTCCACCCCCTCGCTCGCCAGCACGGCCGCGCAGGCGGCGCCGATGTTGGCCTCCTCGTTGCGCGCCGGGATCAGCACGGACACCTGCGGCCGTCCGGCGGCCAGGGCCGGCGCGCGGTAGAGCAGCAGGTTCCACAGCCCCAGCAGCAGCGGCCCCGTGGCCAGGAACAGCGCGAAGCCGGCCAGCACTGTCAATCCCGGGCCTCGTGCCGCGGGTCGAACCGGCGTCCGGCGGCGTAGGCCCGGCTGCGGCGGTACAGGTCGTAGATGCCCCCCACCCCGGCGCCGCCGCGCAGCAAGGTGCGGAACTGGCCGGGGTCGCGCCCCATCGACTCCGCCGCGAGCGCGTCCATGGTGTGCGTCAACTCGGTCTCCAGATGGTCGGTCCACTCGGCAACGCTGCGCTGCCGCCCGGTCTCGATGGGGTCGCCGAAGCGGGCCAGCGCCTCGGGCCGGCTCTCGTTCCAGAACGGGTACTCGATGGCCAGCGGCAGGATCACGGCGCCGGGCACCCGCCGCGCCAGGTGGGCGATGCCGGGGCGGAGCCGCAGGGGACGGCGGCGCGCGTCGGTGAACTCGCCCTCCGCGGTGATCCACAGCGCGCTGGCCGGGTCGGACAGGATGCGGAGGCTGGTGGACAGGAAGCGCGCCGCGCCGCGCGGGGTGTCGAGCGCGATGCCGAACACCCCCATGCGCTCGAACACGCCGTAGTTGCCGAGCGCCTTGGCGTCCATCGGTCCGTAGCCGCGGCGGCCCGGGAACAGCAGGGTGCAGAGCAGGATATACAGCGCCGGGTCCCACCACGACGGATGGTTGCCGTAGATGATGAGCGGACGCCCGGCGATCCCGTGCGGCAGGCCGGCATGGGAGACGCGGACGGCATGGAACTTACGGTAGAAGTACCAGCGCAGGTACCAGCCGAACGCCCAGAACGCCCGGCCCGACCGTGTGGCGATCGGGTCGGGCGCCAAGGTTTCAGGCACCGGCGAGCGCCATGGCCGGCTTCTGGGTCCCGTTCTGGGCCATGTCCTGCGCCAGGCTGTCGGCGGCGATCCAGCCGCTCATCAGCACCATCGGCATCCCCGGCCCCGGGTGCGCGGCGCCGCCGGCCAGGTACAGGCCCTTGAGGTCGCGCGAACGGTTGCCGGGCTTGAACGCGCCGTTGACCTTGCCATGGCTCGCCAGGCCGTAGATCGCGCCGTCCAGCACGCGGTACCGCTCGTGGATGTCCTGCGGCGTCAGGTGCCGCTCGAACACGATGCGCTCGGACAAGTCGGGCATCCCGGCGCAGCGGGCCAGCTTGTCGAGGATCACCTGACGATACGGGGCGAACATCTTGGACCAGTCGTGGTGCGGGCGGAGGAACGGGGTGTGCACCAGCACGTACAGCGCCTCGCCCCCCGGCGGCGCCACGCCCGGCTCGGTGCCGGAGGGGGCGGCGACGTAGCAGGTCGGGTCCGGCGCCGGCTCGCCCTTGCCGTAGATCCAGTCGAACTCCTCCTCCGGGTCGCGGGAGAACACGAAGTCGTGGTGCGCCAGGTGGTCGTAGCGCCGGTCGAGGCCGAGGTAGAGCACGACGCCGGAGCACGCCGGGTCCCGCTTCCAGCGCCGGGCGAAGCTCGCCTGCGGCTTGCCGCCCACCAGCTCGCGGTAGGTCCGCACGCTGTCCATGTTGCTGACCACGGCGGACAGCTTGACCGTCTCTCCCGCCTCCGTGCGGACGCCGCTGACCCGGCCGTCCTCGGACAGGATCGAGGCGATGCCGGTGCCGGGCCGCAGGTCCACGCCGAGTTCGCCGGCCAGGCGCTCCAGCGCCAGCGGCACGGCGCGGGTGCCGCCCATGGGATACCACACGCCCTTCTGCGTCTGCATGTGCGCGATGGAGCACAGCACGGCGGGAGAGGCGTAGGGGGAGCTGCCGACGTACTGCACGAAATGGTCGAGCATCTGCGACACCCGGGCGTCCGGCACCCGCTTCCGGATCTGGCCGGCGACCGAGGTGCCCATGCGGAGGCTGAGCACGTCCTTGAGCGTCGCGAGGTTCATGCCCTTGAACTCGAGCGTGTCGCCGATGCCCTCCACCGACTTCCAGAAGAAGAACTTCTCCGACACCTCGTGCAGCTTGGCCGACATGGCGATGAACTCGGCGTAGCCCGCTTCGCTGCCGGGCGCGTACTCCGCGATGACCCGGGCCATCGCCGGCACGTCCTCCTGCAGGTCGAGCACGGAGCCGTCCTCGAAGAAGCAGCGCCATTGCGGGTCGAGGCGACGCAGGTCCAGGTAGTCGGACATCTGCCGCCCGGCCTCGCTGAACACCCGCGCCAGCACGTCGGGCACCGTGAGGATGGTGGGTCCCATGTCGAAGCGGAAGCCGTCCTGCTCCAGCAGCGCCGCCTTGCCGCCCAGCCAGGGGTTCTTGTCGAACAGGATGACCTTGTACCCGCGCGCCGCCAGCGTGCAGGCCGCGGCCAGGCCGCCCAGCCCCGCGCCGATGACGCCGACCGGCAGGCTGCCGCGGACAGGGTTGATGGCGTTCATAGGGCCTCCGCGATGGCGGGTTCGTCGCGCCGAGGGCGCGCTAGACTCAATGAGTACGAGACTGTCATAGCGCCTCCGCTATGGCAGGCTCGTAATGGTCTTGTGCCATGGCCGAGGGCGCCTCCCAGTGCGCGTCGAGGCCCAGGTCCTCCGCCATCAGGCGGGCGGTGATGCGGGCGCTCTCGAAGATGACCGGCAGGCCCGACCCGGGATGCGTGCCGCCACCGACCAGGTACACGCCGTCCAGGTCCTCGAAGCGGTTGCGCGGGCGGAAGTGCAGCATCTGGCCGAGGTTGTGCGCCAGGTTGAAGGTGGCGCCGCGGTAGATCTGCAGGTCATGCTCCCAGCCCTGCGGCGTCAGGATCTTCTCGAAGCGGATACGCTTCTCGATGTCGGGGATGCCGATGCGCTCCAGCCGCTTGAGCGTCAGCGCCCGGTAGCGCGCCGTCTCCGCCGCCCAATCGACGCCCTCCCCGATCCGATGGCCCACCGGCACCAGCACGTACAATGTCGAGTGGCCCGGCGGCGCCAGCGCCGGGTCGGTGACGCAGGCGTTCTGCACGTAGAAGCTGGGTTCGGACGGCGCCATGCCCGCCTCGATCTCGGCGATGTTGCGGCGGTAGTCGTCGGCCAGGTAGATCGTGTGGTGCGACAGGCCCGGTATCTCGCCCTCGATGCCGAGGTACATCATGAAGGTGCTGCAGGAGAACTTCTTGGCCGCGATCTTGCGGTCCGACCAGCGGCGGCGGATCGCGTCCGGCACCAGCTTGGTCATCGTCTGCGCGAAGTCCGAGTTGATGACCAGCGCGTCGAAGCGCCTCTCCCCGGCCTGCGTGCGGACGCCCACGGCGCGGCGGCCCTCGAACAGCACTTGCTGCACCGGCTCGCCGAGCTGGACCTTGACGCCCAGGTCGCGCGCCACCCGCGCCATCGCGGCCATCACCGCCCCGGTGCCGCCGCGCGGGTGATACACGCCGAACTCGTACTCCATGAACGACAGGATGGTGAACAGGCTCGGGCAGCGGAACGGCGACATGCCGAGGTACTTGGACTGGAAGGAGAACGCCAGCCGTATCCGCTCGTCCCGGAAGTAGGTGCCGAGGTCGCTATCGACGCTGCGGTGCGGACGCAGGCGCGACAGGCCGCGCATCACCTGGGGCCGCATCAGGTCGCGCATGGAGTTGAACGCGTTCTCCAGCACCGGGCGGAACACCGCGAGCTTCTTGCGGTTGTCGGCCATGAAGCGGGGCAGGGCGGCGGCGTCAGAGGGCGAGAAGCGGGCGATCTCGGCGGCCATGCGCGCCATGTCGCCGGTCGCCTGGATCTCGCCGCCGCCCTCGAACACCAGGCGGTACTGCGGGTCCAGCCGGATCAGCTCGACCTCCTCCTCCAGCGTGCGCCCGCAGGCGGCGAAGATGTCGGACAGCACGCGGGGATACAGGAAGAAGGTCGGCCCCATGTCGAAGCGGAAGGTGCCGGAGTCCGTGGGCGCGGTGATGGTGCTGGAGCGCCCGCCCACCATGTCCCGGGACTCGTAGAGCGTCACGTCCACGCCGGCCTTGGCCAGCAGCATGGCCGACGCCAACCCCCCAGGTCCTGCGCCGATGATCCCAACCCGGCGCGTCATGCAAAGATCCAATTTAACGGAAACAGGTAGCCAATGATACGAGGCGGCATGAAGCGGAACCTAATCCCTCTCACGGTGGGCGGATAGATGCTGACTGAAAGTGGGATCATGAACGGGCTTGTCACCACTGCATTCCTCGCCGATGTCCGCCGCGCCGGCCAGGCCTGGGCGGCGATGGGCGTCCCGGCGCGGCTCGCGGTCATCGGCCGG
>CAXTTB010000246.1:0-5941 GCA_964246905.1 uncultured Acetobacteraceae bacterium
CACGGTGGACGTGCGCGATACCCTGATCGGCGGCATCGCGCTCGCCCGGCGCGCGGTTGTCGCCACCCGCAACGTTTGGCATTACGCAGACCTCGACAACGGGATTGTGGACCCTTGGGCAGCGGACCACGGGGTGTGACGGCCGGGCCATGCCTTTGACCGGCTACGCCCGCGTCAGCAAGGAGGATCAGGACCTCGCGCTGCAGCTTGACATGCTGCGTGCCGCCGGCTGCGCGGAGGTGTTCAAGGAGCACGCCTCGGAGGCGAGCCGGACGCGGCCGCAGCTCGCCGCGGCGGTGGCGCGGGTGCGCTGGGGCGACACGCTGGTGGTGGCGCGCATCGACCGGCCCGCGGAGGCAAACGCGCTGGTGGCCGGACGGCCCGCCATGACGCTGGCGCAGCTCGGGGCCGAGTTGGTCAGGCTGCGTCACCTGCCGCCGGGGGGTTAGGCCGGCCTGGGCGCCGTCCTCGCTCAAGGCCCTGCTCGCCCGCGCCCGGGCGCAAGGGCTGCTCGCGCCGCCGGAACGGCTTTAGAGCAACTGGTTTCGATGTTACACCAAAGGCCTCTTGCATTGACCCCTTTCCGTCATTGCGAGGAGCGCAGCGGCGCGGCGATCCAGGGCCGCCAGCAGGGTCCTTGCCGTCCTGGATTGCCGCGCCGCAAAGGCGGCCCGCAATGACGGGAAAAGTCAGAGCAGAGGGCCGTTGGTATTATCTGCCCTCGGTCTCACGAACGAGGTTCGTGGCTTTGCCAATCAGGCACCGGAGTTTTGCGATCCGGGGAGCAAAGGGCGCTTTGGCTGGTGCAGTTCAGCAGTGGATCCTACGAACCACGGAAGCCGACACCCACCCCATCTGCGGGAGAACCCGAAGTTCATTGTCACAGCCACCCTCTTGCGCCAAAGCTCCCAAGGCCGGTCCACCAGGGCGGCGTTGGTCGCCGTCGCCTGCGCGGCCTCCTGCTCGTTCAGGAACGTGACATCGCCCAAGCGCAGGGCCTCGCTCCCCATGCGGGCGTTGACCTCGGTACAGACGGCGCGGAACGCGGCCTGGCGGACCGAGGGGCCGACCGCGACGGAGCCGTGCCCGCGCATCAGCATCACCGGGTGGCTGCCCAGCGCGGCGGCCAGGGCGTGCCCCAGCTCGCGGGTGCGGATCAGCATGTCGGTCGCGGGTCCCGCGGCGTCGCGGATCTCGAACCTGGGCGCCCCGGCCCCCAGGAAGCCGCTCATGTGGTAAAGCGGCCTGAGCGCCGTGCGGCTGACGCCGAACGGGATCACGGCCGGGGAACGGCTGTGCACGACCGGCCTCACCTCGGGGGGTATAGGCGGAAGATCTCGCCGTGGATGAACCGTTCGAGGTGAACGGCCCGGCCCCGGGGATCGACGGGCACGCCGTCCAGGTCGAACTCCATGGTGTCGGCGGACGTGACGAGGCCCGGCGCCATGCTGCGGGACAGCAGGAAGCGGTCCGGGTCCCGGTCGTGCCGGGCGCTCACGTGCCCGAAGCCGTCCACCACGCCTTGGTCGTACAGGATGTGGTTGGCGGCGACGAGGTCCTCGATCAGGGCCGGGTCGGCAGGGCCGGCGGAAGCGGCGCCGCCTCCGCGTGGACCAGGCGCGACGGCAGCGCGGCGATGGCGCACCCGCAGAAGACCCGGCGTCCGATCATTGTGTCCCTTCCTCCTTCCTCCTCATCCGCCCGCCTCATGCGCGGCGTGCAGGCGGCCTTGGGGCCGCGCAATACGGTTGTGCGAGTTATCGGCCTGGCGCAGGGTCTGTCCAAGCATAGTTGCACGGAGGACACGGATGGATCTCGGGCTGAAAGGGCGCCGTGCGCTCGTGACCGGCGGCACGAAGGGCATCGGCCGGGCCATCGCGGAGTGCTTCGCGCAAGAGGGCGCCAGCGTCGCCCTGTGCGCGCGCAACCCGGCGGAGGTGGAGGCCGCGGTCGCAGCGTTGCGGGGGCAAGGGGTCGAGGCGTTCGGCCAGGCGCTCGATGTCGCCGACGCCCCGGCGCTGCGCGGCTTCGTGCAGGCGGCGGCCGGGGCGCTGGGCGGCCTCGACGCTGTGGTGGCGAACGTGAGCGCGCTGGCCATCGGCCAGGAGGAGGCGGTGTGGCACGCCGGGTTCCAGACGGACCTGATGGGCGCGGTGCGGCTGGTCGATGCCGCCCTGCCCTTCCTGGAGGCGTCCGACGCGGCGTCGATCACCCTGATCTCCAGCGTGTCCGGGCGGGAGGTCGATTTCGCCGCCGGCGCGTATGGGGCGATGAAGGCCGCCCTCGTGCACTACGCCCAGGGCCTCGCCTTCCAGCTCGCGGGCAAGGGCATCCGGGCCAACACGGTGTCGCCGGGCAACACCTACTTCGACGGCGGCGTGTGGGCGCGCATCGAGCGGGACGACCCGGCCTTCTTCGCGGAGGCGCTGGCGCTCAACCCGATGGGCCGCATGGGCACGCCGGAGGAGATGGCGCGCGCCGCCGTGTTCCTCGCCAGCCCGGCTGCGAGCTTCGTGAGCGGCACGAACCTCGTGGTGGACGGGGCGCTGACCCGGGGCGTGCAGCTTTGACGGGCGGCGCCGCGGGAAGGCGGCACCATGCCGCCCTCCCCCCTCGTCACTGCTGCGCGGCCGTCGCCGCCGGTGGGTTGGGCACCGCCGCCGCGGCTTGGGCCTGCAGGTCCGGGTAGAGCGCCCCCAGGGCCAGCAGCACGCCGTTGGTCCAGCCGAAGCCGATCTGCGTCGCGTACTCCCCGCCGCTGCCGGCGTCGCCGCCCGTGGTCATGACGTCGTACTTCTCGACCAGCTTCGCCTGCTGCTGGTAGCCGGCGATGTTTTTCGCCACCCACCGCGTCGCGACCTCCTGCGCGAGCGCCGACTGGTCGTAGTTCCGCAGGCCGGCCACGGCGATCCATTGCAGCGGCGCCCAGCCGTTGGGAGCGTCCCATTGCTGGCCGCTGGTCACGGTGGTCGTGGCCAGGCCGCCGGGCTGCAGCAGCGTGCTGTCCACGACGCCCGCGACCGACTGCGCCTCCTCGGGCGACGCGAGGCCCAGGAACAGCGGGTAGAGCGTCGCCGCGGTGACGCTGCGCGTGGTGGCGCCCTCGCGCCAGAGATAGTCGGTGAACACGCCGTCCCGCGCGTCCCACATCAGGCGGCGGATCGCGTCGGTCCGGACCTGCGCCCGCCGCGCGTAGGCGGCCGCCTGCCCGGCGTCGCCCTTCAACTGGTAGGCCTGAGAGAGTGTCGTCTCCAGGTGCGCGAGCAGGCTGTTGAGGTCGGGCGGCAGCAAGGCGAGCGTGCGGATCGTGCCGAGCGTCTTGCCGTCGGTGAGCCAGCGCGAGCTGAAATCCCAGCCCGACTCAGCGCCTGCGCGCAGGTTCTGCCAGACCACGCCGGCCGGCCGGGACGATGTCAGCGCGGTCCTCGCGTCCTCCGCGTAGGATTCGTCGCGCGGGACATTGCGTTCGTCCCAGTAGCGGTTCAGCACGGTCCCATCCAGCAGCCGCACCACGTTGCGCGCCGCATGGCCGGGCAGGACGCCGGCCTCGCCCTGCATCCAGTAGTCGTACTCCGCCTGCAGTTCCGGCAGATAGGTCGTGTAGGTGTCCTGGCCGTTGTGCTGCGCGATCAGGTCGATCATGAGCGAGAAGAACGGCGGCTGCGAGCGGCTGAGATAGTAGCTGCGGTTGCCGTTCGGGATGTGGCCGTACTTGTCGATCTCGTAGGCGAAGTTCTTCAGCATGTCGGTCGCGATGTCGTTCCGCCCGTCCGCCTCCAGCCCGAGCATGGTGAAGTAGGAGTCCCAGTAATAGACCTCCCGGAACCGCCCGCCCGGGACGACGTAGGAGTAAGGCAGCGGCAGCAGGGTCGAGTAGGCCGGCACGGAGGTCGTGGTCTGCTGCAGCACGGGCCAAAGGCTGGACACGTAGTCCAGCAGGCCCTGGCCGCCCGCCGCCGGGTTGACGGTCGGCCCGGCCGGCGTCGGTCCGGAGAAGCTGCCGTTGACGAAGGTTGCGAGGTCGAAGCCGGCCGTCCCCTTGGCGGCGTCGTAGGCGGCCGTGACGTCGGACGGCGTGCCGGACGGCACCAGGTCGGGGAAGGTCTTGCTGTCGGGGAAGAGGCTGCCAAGCTCCGCGTCGAAGTAGAGGTCGCCGTATTCAAGCGACGGCGGGACCGGGTAATCCGGCCCGACGGTTTGCGCACGCAGCCCCGGCGCGAGCGCCAGGGACAGGACAAGCACCGCCAGTGTGCGGACGGATTGATCGTATTTCATGGGCGTCGCCTCCCGATGCTTGGAGCTGCTCGGGCCACCATAGCCGCACGATCCATCGTTACAATGAGAATCGTGTTACAAGGCTAACCGGGAAGGCAGTTCGGTAGTAATCCGGAAGGAAATACTTTGTAGAAGGCAGGCACGTCACTTGCGGTGTGGCATAAAGCTTGCCCCGCCCTCCGCAGGGCGCATTCCGGGCCGGGGAATGCCTTGGAGCGGGTGAAGGGAATCGAACCCTCGTATGCAGCTTGGGAAGCTGCCGTTCTACCATTGAACTACACCCGCGGCGGGACGGTTATACGAATTCGCCGTTGACCATGCAACGCCCCCGCTCCTAATCTGCGCCCAGCGTCATACGGGCGCTCCTCGTGATTTGTCCGGCCGGATTGCGGCGAGGTGAAACAAGCGCGCTAAAGAGGCCCTCGGCATCCCGGCATCCGCTGGCGCCGTCGGCATCTACGGTCTTCCTTGGAGCACCGTGTCCATGCCCAACTACCGCCCCGCCACGCAACTGGTCCACGGGGGCACTGCCCGGACGCCGTACGGCGAGACCGCGGAAGCCTTGTTCCTCACCTCCGGCTTCGTGTACGACAGCGCTGAGCAGGCGGAGGCCACCTTCAACGGCCAGGCCCGCCACTACCAATACAGCCGCTTCGGCAATCCCACCGTCGCCATGCTGGAAGAGCGGCTGGCCGGCATCGAGGGCGCCGAGGCGTGCCGCGCCACCGCGACCGGCATGGCGGCGGTGCACGCCGCGATGCTGTCCCACCTCAAGGCCGGCGACCGCGTGGTCGCGTCCCGCGCGCTGTTCGGCTCGTGCCACTGGATCGTCTCGACGCTCTTGCCGCGTTACGGCATCACGTCGGAGTTCGTGGACGGCGCCGACCTCCACGCCTGGCGCCAGGCCTTGTCCCGCCCGGCCGCGCTGGTGCTGGTGGAAAGCCCGTCCAACCCGATGCTCGACATCGTGGACCTGCGCGCCGTGTGCAGCCTGGCGCATTCGGCCGGGGCCATTGTCGTGGTGGACAACGTGTTCGCGACGCCCCTCCTGCAGAAGCCGCTGGAGCTGGGCGCCGACGTGGTGGTGTATTCCTGCACCAAGCACATCGACGGCCAGGGCCGGGTGCTGGGCGGCGCCGTGCTGGGCCGCAAGGCGTGGGTCGAGGACACGCTGCAGCCGTTCCTCCGCAACACCGGGCCGAGCCTGTCGCCGTTCAACGCCTGGCTGCTGCTGAAAGGGCTGGAGACGCTGCACCTGCGGGTGCACGCCGCCTGCGCCTCCGCGGCCACCGTCGCCGACATGCTGGCCCGGCACCCGGCGGTGTCGCGAGTCTGGTTCCCCGGGCGGCCCGACCACCCGCAGCACGCGCTCGCCATGTCGCAGATGAGTGGGGGCGGCACGCTGGTCACGTTCGAGCTGGCCGGCGGCAAGCCCGCCGCGTTCCGGGCGATGAACGCGTTCCGGCTGATCGCGGTGTCCAACAACCTCGGCGATTCGAAGTCGCTGGTGACGCACCCGGCCACCACCACGCACATGCGGATCGGCGCGGAGGAGCGCGCGCGCCTCGGCATCACCGACGGGGTGGTTCGGCTATCGGTCGGGCTGGAGGACGCCGCCGACCTCGCGGAGGACCTGGCGCAGGCGCTCGATCTGTTGCAGGCCGGG
>CAXTTB010000247.1:0-5906 GCA_964246905.1 uncultured Acetobacteraceae bacterium
GAGCGCAGCGACGCGGCGATCCAGGGCCGCCAGCAGGGTCCTTGCAGTCCTGGATCGCCGCGCCGCCAGGGCGGCTCGCAATGACGGGAAAAGCCAGAGCAAAGGACCGTTGGTATGAGTCTGGCCGGGGCTGAGTGCCGCGGCGGGGCTTTCCAGTTGCTTCGTCCAGTCCGGCCATCAGCGACTGTGAGGAGACGCTGGCCGCCGGGGGCAAGCAGCCCGGAGGTCGTCCGACGCCAGGGTCATCCAAGCAGCGCCGGAACTTAAGAAGCGTCGAAGGCGCGCCATTCTGGGTGGAGGCATGACGCTCAACCCCGCCTCGGCCCCTGCAGCATCGCCGCCAACGCATCGGCGAGCTGCCCAAGTGCCGTGCTCATGGCGGCGACCAGGTTCGCCGTGCCGGGGCCGGACGGCTGCACGGCGAGGCGCAGCACGCGCGTCGCCGCCGTGGCGCGGGTGCGCCCGCGCGACACCGCCACCTGCGCCAGCAGCACCACCTGGCCCGACGGGTCGGCGTCGAACCGCTGGATGTCCATCGCGACCGTCGCGTCCGCCGCCGCCGAGAGCGACCCGGCCGAGGGGAACACGCTGCGGCCGGGCAGGCGGTGGGTCAGGTCTTCGGCCAGGATGCGCGCGAACAGGTCGCCCAGCGGCTCCCCCCACCGCTCCATGCTGGTCACGCGGAGCGAGTAGGGGCTGTTGCTCCGCACGATCTCCGGGCGGTCGAGGTAGCCGGCGAGGCCCGGGCGGCGCAGCTCGACCTGCGCCGGGCCACCGCGCCGTGGGGCGCCGGGCACGGCGGCCAGGGTGTAGTAGGCGACGTCCGGCGAGGCGCAGGCCTGGGCGGCGCCGGCCAGCGCGAGGCTGAGTAGGGCACGGCGGGGCAGCATCATCGCTCGGCGGCCGAGCCGGTGCGCCCGCGCACCAGGGCCTCCGGGTGGCGGTCGAGGAAGTCCGCCAGCAGCCGGATCGACCGCGCCGTGTCGCCCACCTGGGTCATGGCCCGTTCCAGCTCCCGTTGGAATTGCGAGTTGCCGCCATAGCTCGCCTCGATGGACCCGGCGGTCCGCCCGGCCTTGGCCACCGCGTCCTGCAGGCCCGCGGTGATCTCCGGCAGGCGCTTCAATGTCGGGGCCAGCCCGGCGTCGGCCTTTTTCACCAGGTCCTGCACGCTGTTCATCGCGCCGGTCGTGGAGCGCAGGACGCCGTTGAGGTTCTGCCCGATCTGGTCGAGCGGCAGCCGGTCCAGCTTGCCCGCGATGTCGCCGGCGGCGACCAGGATGTTGTCGAGGCCGCCGCCCGCGCTCGGCAGCACGATGTCGTCGCCCTCCGTCACCACGTCCGCGGGCCGGGGGTTCGCCACGAAGTCGAGCGCCACCACCCGCTGTCCCGTCAGGTAGCTCGCGGTCTGCAACTGCGCCCTCATGCCGCGCTGCACCAGGCGGCGCGTCCCGTCCAGGGTGTCCTCGTTCTTGATCTCGTCCTGGTTCATGATGCGCTCGGGCTGCACCTCAAGCCGCACCCGCACCCGCGCCTCGCCGGTGGCCGGGTTCAGCTCCAGGGCGACGTTGGTCACGGTGCCGATCTGGATGCCGAAGAACTCGACCGGCGCGCCGCGCGACAGGCCGCGCACCGAGCTTTCGAAGTAGGTGACGAATGCCAGCTTGGTGCTGTAGCCGGAGGCCTGCGCCTCGTTGTAGTTGTTGAACAGCGGGAACTCGGCGCCCTGGTCCGCCTCCGCGGCGTTGGCCTTGCTGCGGCCCGGGCTGTCGAACGCGACTCCGCCCGACAGCAGGGCCTGCACGCTCGCGACCTCCACATGCACCCCCTCGCTGCCGACCTGCACCGACAGGCCGGAGGCGTTCCAGAAGTGCGTGCCGCGGCGCACGAAGCCGTCGTAGGGCGCGCGGATGAACACCTGCACCGACACCGGCCCGGTGCCGTCGCCGATGTCGTAGCCCAGCACCTCGCCCACGGTGATGTCGCGGTAGAACACCGGCGCCCCGGGTCCGAGGGAGCCGAGGCGCTGTGCCTTCACGGTGAAGGTGCGGCCCGGCTCGCCGGTGCGGACGCCGGGCGGCTGCTCCAGCCCGGTGAAGTCCAACTGCCGCTGCCCGTCGCGGTTGCCGGGGTCCATCTCGATGTAGCTGCCGGACACCAGGGTCTCGATCCCCGACAGGCTGCCGGAGGTGATGCGCGGGCGCACCACCCAGAACCGCGCGTTGTCGGTCAGGTACGGATCGGCCTCCCGCCGCATCTTCATCTTGATGATGACGTGGGACATGTCGTCGGACAGGCGGATCGTCTCGACCTGGCCCAACTCGACCGCCTTGTGGCGCACGCGGGTCTGCCCGGCGGACAGGCCATCCGCGGTGCGGAAGGTCAGCGTCACCGTGTTGCCCTCCTGCGACACGGTGCGCCAGCCGAGCCAGGCGGCGATGACGGCGGCGACGAGCGGGATCAGCCAGATCAGCGAGATGCGGCTGCGCCGGACCTTCGCGGCCGGCTCCGGGGTAGGGGGGGTGTCGCTCATGCCTCAGCCTGTGCCGCATCGCACCCGGTTTGGCCAGCCGCATCCCACATCAGCCGCGGGTCGAAGCTGAACGCCGCCAGCATGGTCAGGATCACCACCGCGGCGAAGCACACCGCGCCCACCCCCGGGATCACGGAGGCCAGCAGCCCCATCCGCACCAGCGCCACGAGCACGGACAGCATGAACACGTCGATCATCGACCAGCGCCCGACCGCGTCCACGATCCGGTACAGCCGCGTGCGGTCCTTCAGGCGCCCCGCCGCATGGCGCTGGGTCGAGACCAGCAGCACCGAAAGGCTCAGCAGCTTCAAGACCGGCACCAGGATGCTGGCCCCGAACACCAGCAGGGCGAGCGGCCACATGCGGTACTCGACCAGCTCCCGCACGCCGCCCAGGATGGTGCTGGGCTGCCCGCGGCCGAACCGGATGAGGGTCAGGATGGGATACAGGTTGGCCGGGACGTAGAACACGGCCGCCGCGGCCAGCAGCGCCCAGCTCCGCGCGATGCTGTCGGGCTTGCGGACCCGCAGCGGCGCGTTGCAGCGTCGGCACGGATCGCCCGGCCGGCCGCGTCCGACCCGCCCGCAACTGTCGCAGCCGATCAGCGGACCGTTTCCCATCGGCGCCGGGGTGCGCCGCCGCCGTCCGATGGCCTCCCACAGCGCGTGCTCGTCGAGCCAGGCGTCCGTCGCCACGACCGTCAGCATCAGCGCCCCCAGGACATAGAGCGCCACGCCCACCTGCACCTCCGCCAGCGCCGCCAGGCGGGTGTAGGCGACGAAGGCGCCGAGCAGGAACACCTCGATCATCGCCCAGGGCGTGAGCCGCTTGCGCCAGCGCTCCATGGCGGCGAGGGTGGACGGCGCGACGCGGCTGGTCCGCAGGCCGATCAGCACGGCGGCGGTCAGCCCGAGCTTCAGCAGCGGCGCCAGCAGCGTGAAGGCCAGCACGACGACGGCCAGCTCCCCCATGCCTTGGCTTTCGAACGCGCTGGGGAGGGAGAGCAGCGTCGTCTCCCGCTGCTGCCCGGCCACGCGCAGCCCGAGCAGCGGCCCGGTCGCCGCCAGCGCGAACAGCACCAGCCCGGTGATGCTGAACGCGAGCGTCGTGCCGAGCGCGTCGCGCCGCCGCCGCCGCAGCAGGGCGCCGCAGCGCGTGCACTCGGCGATCTGGCCGGGCCGCATGGCCGGCACCACCTGGAACAACCCGCATTCCGGGCATTCCCGCATCGTGGCGTCCGGGCCGAGCAGGGCGTTAGGTACTGTGTCAGACATCCCGGACCCATACGTGAAGCCGCGCCGCCCGGTCCAGCACCATCGTTCCAGCAACATCGTTCCAGGACCATCCCAGGACCGTGGGCGGCGGCGCGGCGGATCGTTGCATAACATATACGGACAGGGGCCGGCACCCCACGCGGCGCGCGCCGGTTGCGGCGGCCCGCCCACCCGGCTATACCCGCCGTCGCGCGGCCGACGTAGCTCAGTGGTAGAGCAACTGATTCGTAATCAGTAGGTCCTCAGTTCAATCCTGAGCGTCGGCACCACCCTTGCCAGGTCTCCCCATCACCAGACCGGCTGGGGAAGGGTGCGGCCGTCACGCCATGGGCACGTTTGCCAGAAGCTGCTGCCGCGCCTGCGTCGCGCACTGGTCCAGCGATGCCGCAAGCCCGGCCATGTCTGCGCTGCGGCCGTGTTCCGTCAGCACCTTCGCCATGTGCCCCAGCAGCGCCGCGTCGTGGCCAGGGCCGTCGGGCACCGCCAGGACGGCGGAGGTCAGGTCCCCCGCAGCCTGGTCCGCCAAGCCGAGCTGCCCGGCCATTTCGTGGGCGAACAGCTTGTCCCGCCGTGCGGTGACGAGGAACCGGAACTCCTCGTCATGCGCGAACTTCGCTTCGAACGCCCGTTCCCGGTCTTCAAACGTCGGCATGTCAGGTCCTCCAAAGGGCGGCCAATCCGCGCAGGCTTCCGTGGGATCCGTTCCGGCGCACCAGCCTTGGCAGGCCAGCCAAAACGGGCGGCACCATTGATCGACCCACATGCGGTTGCTGATGGGTCGCACCCATCCTACGCGACCCATGCCGTGGGATGGGTACAACCCATCAGCGGATGACGGTCACTCAACCCAGCCATCCATATAATACCAGCGGCCTCTTGCATCGACCCCTTTCCGTCATTGCAAGGAGCGCAGCGACGCGGCGATCCAGGGCCGCCAGCAGGGTCCTCGCAGTCCTGGATTGCCGCGCCGCAAGGGCGGCCCGCAATGACGGGGAAACGTCAGAGCAAAGCGCCGTTGGCATGAGCCGCTTGCTGCCCCGAAGCGCAACGGCGCTCACCGGGCCACGCAGGCCAGCGCGTGCTGCGCGATCATCGCCTCCTCGTCGGTCGGCACCACGCGCACCTCGACCGTGCCCGATGCGGCGCTGATGCGCCCGGCGCCGCGGGCGTTCGCCGCCGGGTCGGGCACGACGCCCATCCAGCGCAGGCGCTCGCACACCATGGCGCGGATCTCCGCCGCATGTTCGCCGATCCCCGCGGTGAACACGAACCCGTCCAGCCCGCCCAGCGACGCCGCCATGGCCGCCGTCTCGCGTGCGACGCGGAACACGAACAGCTCCACGGCGTCGCGGGCGCGCGGGTCGGCGCTGGCAAGCAGCAGGCGCATGTCGCCCGACACGCCGGACAAGCCGAGCAGGCCGGACTGGCAGTAGAGCACCTGCTCGACCTCGTGCGGGGCCATGCCCTTCTGCTGCAGCATATACAGCACCACGCCGGGGTCGAGGCCGCCGCAGCGCGTGCCCATCACCAGCCCGTCGAGCGCCGTGAACCCCATGGTCGTGTCCACGCTCCGCCCGTCCTGCATCGCGCACAGGCTGGCCCCGTTGCCGAGATGCGCCACCACGACGCGCCCAGCGGCCAGGCCCGGCGCGGTCTCCCGCAGGGTGCGCGCGATGTACTCGTAGGACAGGCCATGGAAGCCGTAGCGCCGGACGCCCTCGGCCTCGTACTCGCGCGGCAGGGCGAAGCGCGTGGCGGCCGGGGGCATCGTGCGATGGAACGCGGTGTCGAAGCACGCGACCTGCGCCAGCCCCGGCCGCCATGCCATCAGCGCCCGGATCGGCGCCAGGCTGTGCGGCTGGTGCAGCGGCGCGAGCGGCGTGAGGGCATCGAGCGCCTGCACGGTGGCGGGCGTCAGCAGCGCCGGCGCGGTGAACTCCCGCCCCCCGTGCACGACGCGGTGGCCCACGGCGGCAAGCCGGTCAGGCCCCAGATGCCCCTCGACCCATGCCAGCAGCCCGCCCCGCCGGGCCTCGTGGTCCCCCGCCCCGCCGGCCGGGCGCGTCTCCTCCAGCCCCACCCCGGCGGCGGGGCGCCGC
>CAXTTB010000248.1:0-5855 GCA_964246905.1 uncultured Acetobacteraceae bacterium
GGCATGGAGCGGGCGGGGCGGGGGCGGATCGTCAACATCTCTTCCGGCGCCGGGCTGCAGGCGTCGCTGACCGGCATCCAGGCCTATGCCAGCGCCAAGCACGCCGTCGTCGGCCTGACCCGGCAGTTGGCGCACGAGCTGGGGCCGCACGGCATCACGGTGAACAGCGTGGCCCCCGGCCTGATCCCCTCCAACCCCGCCAGCGCCGCGCAGTGGGAGGGCTATGGCCCAGCGCGGCAGGAGGCGATGTTGGGCGGCATCGCGCTGCGCCGGCTGGGCACGCCGCAGGACATCGCCAACGCCGTGCTGTTCTTCGCCAGCCCATGGGCGGATTTCGTCAACGGGCAGGTCCTGCAGGTGGACGGCGGCAAGTAGCGGTCAGCGCAGCCGCTCGAACGCCGTTTCCCGGAACGTCAGGATCGTCGCCCCGGACACCAGGGCGGCGGCGATCAGGTAGAAGGTGGGCGCGACCGGCGTCCCGGTCTGCTGGATCAGCCAGGTGGCGATGAACGGCGCGAAGCCGCCGAAGATGGCGACGGCCAGCGCGTAGCTGAACGACATCAGCGTGGTGCGCGCCCGCGTGGGGAACAGTTCTGCGAGCGCCGCCGGGCCGGCGCCGGAGAAGGTGGCGATCACCAGGTTGAAGCCCACCTGCACCAGCGCCACGCCCCAGACCGGCAGCCCCGATAGGATCAGCCGGAACCCGGGATAGGCCAGCACGACGAAGGCGGCGCAGCAGAACACCAGCATCGGCTTGCGTCCGATCCGGTCCGACAACGCGCCCATGAGCGGGATCGCCGCCATCAGCGCGAGCAGGCCCACGGTGTTGGACCACAGCGACTGCGTGGCCGACAGGCCTGCGTATTTCTGCGTGAAGGTCGGAAAGTAGGTCAGCAGCACGTAGTAGCAGACCGTCCACAGCACGGTGAAGCCGAACGCACGGAGCATCAGGCCGACCGGGGTGCCGAGTTCCGCCAGCCCCGCCCGCTCCCCGGCCTGTTCCGCCCGGAAGCGCGGCGTCTCGCCGATGCCGCGCCGCAGCCACAGCCCGACCGGCAGCAGCACAGCACCCAGCAGGAACGGCAGCCGCCAGGCCCAGGCGTCGATGGCGTCGGCGGAGAACACGCTGTTCAGCAGCGCCGCCACGGCCGAACTCATCAGCACGCCGCCGACGACGGAGGCCTGGCTGTAGCTGCCGTAGTAGCCGCGTCGCCCTTCCGGCGCCCACTCGACGATGAAGGAGGTCGCGTTGCCCCACTCGCCCCCCGCGGACAGCCCTTGCAGCACCCGGCACAGCACCAGCAGCACCGGCGCCAGCACGCCGATGCGGCCATAGTCCGGGATCAGCCCGATGCCCACGGTGCCGACCGCCATCAGCAGGATCGTCAGCACCAGCGCCGACTTGCGCCCGCGCACGTCGCCCAGCCGTCCCAGCACGATGCCGCCCAAGGGCCGCGCCAGGAACCCCACGCCGAATGCGGCGAAGGTGGCGAGGAGCGAGGCGACCTCATCCGTGCCGGGGAAGAACTTGCGGGCGATCACGCCGGCCAGGAAGCCGTACACGCCGAAGTCGTAGTACTCCAGCACGTTGCCGATCCCCGCCGCGGTGATCGCCCGGCCCGGCGTCATGGCCGAGCCGCCCTCGACGTCGATTGCCGCTTCGCCCATGCTGGCTCCCACCGCCGTTTCGCGACACTACGGACGGCGCCCCACGCCGCACAAGCCCTCCCCGGCGGGCGCCAAACTGGCGGCATTCAGCACGAGGTTGACCCATGACCGGACCCAAGCACCCCGACGGCGAACCCTGGCAATGGCCGGAGGCCACCTGGCGCCGCATCACCGGACGCGCCCGCGCCGGGCGCAGCCTCGCGCCCAAGTCCTGGCCCGGCGGCGCGCGCTGCGCCGTCGCCATCTCGTTTGACGCCGACCATGACACCATCCCGCTGCGCGACGCCGACGAAAGCCCCATGCGGATCAGCCAGGGCCAGTACGGCAACCGCCAGGCCATGCCGCGCATCCGCCGCCTGCTGGCCCGCGAGGCGATCCCGGCCAGCTTCTTCTACCCCGCCGTCTCCGCCCTGCTCTACCCGGACGAGGTGCGCGGCGTGGCCGCGGAGGGGCACGAGGTCGGCATCCATTCCTGGATACACGAGGCCAACACGACGCTGCCGCCGGGCGTCGAGCGGGACCTGACCTTCCGCGCCGCCGACACGCTGGAGCGCATCGCGGGCGCCCGCCCGGTCGGCATGAGGACCGCGAGCTGGGACTTCTCCGTCGATACCATGGCCATCATCCGCGAGCTGGGCCTCCTGTACGACAGCTCGCTGATGGCCGACGACGACCCCTACGAGCTGGTGGCGGACGGCGAGCCGACCGGGGTGGTGGAGCTGCCGCCCGAGTGGATCAGGGACGACGCGGTGTACTACAACTTCGTGCGGTTCAGCGCGCTCCGCCCCTACACGCCGCCATCCTCCGTGCTGGAGATCTTCACCGCCGAGTTCGACGCGGCCTGGGAGGAGCGGGGGCTGTTCCTGCTGACGCTGCATCCGCACATCTCCGGCCACCGCTCGCGGATGCCGGTGCTGGAGAAGCTGATCGCCCATGCCAAGGCGCGCGGCGGCTGCTGGTTCGCGACCCATGCGGACATCGCGCGGTGGTGCAAGGAGAATGCCTGACGGTGTGAGCGAAGGAGCCGCGCCGCGGCGGGCGGGCTACGGCCCGATAAGCTGCCCGCCATCGACGACAATGCTCTGCCCGGTGATCCAGGCGGCGCCGGGGGAGGCGAGGAACAGCACGACGCTCGCGACCTCCTCCGGGCGCCCCAGGCGGCCAAAGGGGATCTGCGCCAGGATGCTGTCGTAGAGCGCCGGGTCGTCGCTGCGCCGCTGCTCCCAGGTTCCGCCGGGGAACTCGATGGAGCCGGGGGCGACGCAGTTCACCCGGATGCCGCGGCGGCCCAGCATCTTGGCCTGGCTCGCGGTGTAGTGCATCACCGCCGCCTTGGCCGCGCCATATGGGGCGGAGCGCGAGGACGCGCGCAGCGCCGAGATGGAAGCGATGTTGACGATGCTCGACCCGGCCCCGAGCAGCGGGACCGCGGCACGGCTGCCGCGCACCACCGCCATCACGTCCACCGCCAGCGATGCGTCCCAGCCCTCCTCGTCATCCGTCATCCCGAAGCCGGAGGCGTTGTTCACCAGCACGTCCAGGCCGCCCAGCGCCGCCGCCGCCGCGGGCACGTAGCGGGCCACCGCGTCGGCGTCGGCCAGATCGACCGGGGCGCTGTGCGCCGTGACGCCCAGGGCCTCGATCTCCTGCCGTGTCGCGTCGAGCGGCCCCTGCGTGCGGGCGCAGATCGACACCGCGGCGCCGGCGGCGGCGAAGCCGAGGGCGGTGGACCGCCCAATGCCGCGGCTGCCGCCCATGACGACCCCGCGCTTGCCGGCGAACTCGCCGCTCATACCGCCCGCCACCCGGGCTGGGACGGGTCGGACAGGGCGTAGCCGACCGGCCCCATGCCGCAGATGGCGATGACCGCCGGCTCGTTGTGCCCGCGGATCACGCCGTCGTAGTGCGGCGTGCCCGCGACCCGGCGCACGAAGCTGCCCGCCGCCACCGGCACGCAGGCGGCGGGGTCGAAGTCCGCGCCGCTGTTGCACCACCAGGTGCCGGACACGACGACGCAGAGCCGGTCGGTGACGTAGGTGTGCGGCGCGCTCATGTAGCCGGGCCACCAGCGCACCAGCGTGTAGTAGAGGCCGGGCCTGGTGGTGTCCCCGGCCAGCGGGCACATATCGACGCTGCGCCCGGGGTAGCCGGGGTTGGGCTTCCAGGCGTGCTCGGCGGGCGGCTCGACGATGGTCTGCGCCGGGTTGAGCGGGCTGGCGTCGGCGGTTCGCGTGAATGCCAGCGGCAACGCGGCGAGCAGGGGAGCCAGCAACAGGTCGCGGCGCTGCGCGGGGTCCATCACCGCGCCGCCACCGTCGTCGAGTAGTACCGCATGGTTCCGCCTCTTCGCTCCGATGTCGGCCGGATTGGCCCCGGCATATCGGGTCAGCGTAGCGGCGTTCCGCGGCGGCAGGCAAGCGAATGGCCCGGGCTGGACGCGGCGGGCGAGGAATGCCCCAAAGCAACCGAAAGGCTGGCGGAATTCTTTGCGGTGCCTGGCTGGGCATCCCGGCCTTTTCTTCACTTGCACATCGTCCCCAAGTTTTGGCAATCTTTGCCAAAATTTGCGCTTATGAAGCCGGAGGCAACATTGTGGCGACCATGAACGTATCCCTCCCCGATCTCATGAAGGAATGGGTTGAGGCTCAAGCTACGACCGGGCGTTACAGCAATGTGAGCGACTATGTGCGTGACCTGATCCGGCGTGACCAGGAACGCGAGCACAGGCTTACCGCACTGCGCCGCTTCGTGGACGAGGCTGAGGCAAGCGGCATAAGCGACCGCAACGTCGAGGAGATCATGGCGGAGGCGCGGAGAACCGCCGCTGAGCGTGGCTATCCCGAATGAAAAGGGTCAGCCTCACCCGACAGGCTGACCAGCATTTGGGCGACATCTATTTCCACACGGCCAAGAGGTTCGGACGGGCGCGGGCCGACAGCTACTTGCAAGGGGTCGCGGCGAGTTTCGATTTACTGGCCGACAATCCCCGCATGGGCCGCGCCGCCGATCATGTCCGGCCCGGCCTGCAGCGTCACGAACATGCAGGCCATGTGATCTTCTATCGCGAAACCGATGAAGGTGTTTTGATCGTTGGCGTAGTCCACAGCCGGAGACGGCCGGAGTTCGGGCTGGATTGACCAGCGTTCAAGCCCGACCCTCTCCCGGAGGGAACTATGCCCTTGCTAATGTGCCAACCCAGTCGCGACAAGTATTAGCTGGCCGATAACTATGAAAATCACATTACAAACGATAGCTATTATAATCAATCTAAGGAACGCTTTAGAAAATCTTTGTCTGAATTTTTTATTATTGGATCGTTGTTCATCTCCTGGTGAATATTTACATTGCCATCTGCATGTATTGGTCCCGTCGATTGGGTTCTGATATCAGTTGCGCTGCCCCGCCCTTCATAGATATCACTGATTCTCTTTTTCCGCGCATTCCTTTGGACTGCAATCACGTCTGCCCTGAGCTGGAACCCTTTGTTTTGTAAATATAAAGAGTAACCGAGTAGGAATATGACGGTGGCCCCAGCCGGACCAAATAGAGACTTAAACCATAGTTCAAACGGTACGTCCGGGAACACATACCAGAACCACCGAATTGGGTTGAAAGTATCAAAACCATAAATTGTTTCTATTAAGTTTCTGGCACTAGAGCAAAATGCTGGCCAGTTAGGACACAATGGCTACTGAACACTATAGTAAACGGCTTTGGTGATTGCTACCAACACCATAAATGCGGCCAGCCCCCACAACGCCCAGCTAAGTACAATATACCAGTGGGCTCGCGACCGGGCTTGCTCGTAAGTCATCCCGCCCGGCTACGATCTTGCAGGACTGCCGTCAACCCGATGAAGCCCGGCCCTTTCCCTGTATGGACCGGGCTGGCCTGGGCGCCTGGCACAATGTTTGCTCCACCCGTTCGACCCCTGAGCCGGGCCAACCCAAGGACGGACCTGACCGATGTGCCAAGGCGATGACGCGAGCTGTCCCGACTTCGAGGCGCACCGCGCCGCGTTGAAGGACGACCTGAGCGCCGAGCGCCGCGCCTTCCTCCGCAGCGGCTTCCTGGCCACCGGCGGCGCCGCGGCGGCGCTCGCCGGCGGCGCGTCCCTGGTCACGCCCGCGCTCGCGCAGAGCAGCGCCGCGCGCCAGCCGGGCGAGCCGTCCTACCATTACCTGCCG
>CAXTTB010000249.1:0-4596 GCA_964246905.1 uncultured Acetobacteraceae bacterium
GACCCTGCTGCTCACGGCCCAGGCGGACCGCCAGGCCGGGCGGGAGGACGCCGCCGCCGCCACGTTCCGGCAGCTCGCCGGGCGCAAGGACGCGGCCTTCCTGGGGCTGCGCGGCCTGATGCGCCAGGCGACGGCGCGGGGGGACTGGGCCGGAGCCGAGGAGTTGGCACGCCAGGCGGAGGCGGTGCAGCCCGGCGCGCGCTGGCTGCAGGAGGAGCGCCGGACCCTGGCGCTGCGTACGGAGAACTGGGCCGACGCGCTACGGCTGTCCGGCCCGAAGCTCCGGGCGCCGCTGGCCGTGGCCGCCGCCGAAACGGAGCGGGACCCCGGGACGGCGCTGCGCTACGCCAAGCAGGCCTGGACCGCCAACCCGTCGCTGGCGCCCGCCGCCATCGCCTACGCGAACCGCCTGCGCGCCGTCGGCAAGGACAGCCGGGCCAACGAGATATTGCGGCGGTCCTGGGCGACGCAGCCGCACCCCGACGTGGCCACGGCCTACCTGGGAGACCTGTCGGACAAGCAGGACCGGCTCCGGGCGGCGAACGGCCTGGCGCAGCAGAACGCCAGTCATCCCGAAAGCCACCTGCTGCAGGCGCAGGCGGCGCTGGATGCCGGGATGACCCAGGAGGCGCTGCGCCATATCAAGGCCGTGCGCGCCGCCGGGCTGAACCAGCGCCGGGTCTGGGTGCTGCTGGCCGACATCGCGGACCAGGAAGGCCACGGGGCCGAGGCGCAGGACGCCCTGCGCCACGTCGCGGCGGCGGACCCCGACCCGTTCTGGCGCTGCGCCGCGTGCGGCACCGCCCATGGCCGTTGGCAGCCGGTCTGCGACGCCTGCAACACGCCCGGCGAGATCAACTGGGTGCAGTCGAGCCAAGACACGGCCGTGCGCCAGGTGCCATTGCTGGACCACGCCCCCAGCGGCGACGGGAGCCTGGCTCCGATCTGAGGGGTGCGCTTACAGGGGCAAAACGCGGGTTTCGCCGAAGCCCAGCACGTCGAAGGCCTGTTGCGGCAGCCCGGCGCGGGCGCGTGCGTCCCGGAGCCCGTGCAGCGGCGCGTCGATGGCCTCGTCCGTGAGCTGGAAGGTGCCGAAATGCATCCCGATGCCCTGGCGGGCGCCGAGGTCGGCGTGGGCCTGCACCGCTTCCGCCGGGTCCATATGGACGGGCTGCATGATCTCGCGCGGCAGGTAGGCGCCGATGGGCAGCAGGGCGACGCCGGGCGGGCCGAGCCGGCTGCGGATCGCCGCCCAATGCGGCCCGGCGCCGGAGTCGCCGGCGAACAGCAAACGGCCTTCTGGCAAGTCCAGCATGAAGCCGGCCCACAGCGTCCGGTTGCGGTCGTGGACGCCGCGCGCCGCGAAGTGCCGGGCCGGCGTCGCCGTGACCCGGACCGGGCCGGCTTCCGCGGTCTGCCACCAATCGAGTTCCACCGCGCCCGGCATCCCCGCGTCATGCAGCGGCCGGGCGTTGCCGAGCGTCGTCAGCAGCCGCGGGCGGAACCGCCGGTGCAGCGCCCGCAGGCTCGGCAGGTCCATGTGGTCGTAATGGTTGTGCGACACGAGCACCGCGTCGATGGGCGGCAGCGCCTCCAGCGCCAGGCCCGGCGCCCGCGCCCGGCGCGGCCCCATCCACTGCACGGGAAAGCATCGGTCGCTGAAGATCGGGTCGGTGAGGACCGTGAACACGCCGCCCGGCTTGGCCAGCCGGATCAGGAAGGTGCTGTGGCCGATGAAGGTCAGGCTGACCTGGCCCGGCTCGACCGTGTCGCCGGGCGGGGGGAACGCCGGGTTGGGCAGGCGGTCGGGCCAGCGTGCCCTCTGCCGGTTCAGTTGCCAGCGCAGCACGGCGCCCAGGCCCCGCGCCTGGGACGCGCCGGGGTTGAAGAAGTGCTCGCCGTCGAAGTGGTCGCTCACCGGAGCCGTCACCGGCATCGCGGCACGCCCAGCAGGGGTTCCGGATCGACCGCGGCGCCGTCGCGCAGCACGGCGAAGAACAGGTGGGTGCCGTAGGTCACGCCGGTGCGGGCGACGTGCCCCAACGGCTCGCCCGCGGCCACGCCGCGCTTGCCCTCGGCGATGGCGGGCACCAGGTTGCCGAGGTGGGCATAGAGCGTCGTCGTGCCGTCGGGGTGGCCGACATGCACCGTGACGCCGCCCAGCCCCTGGCGCTTCACGCGCAGCACCGTGCCGGACGCCGCGGCGCGCACCATTGCGCCGGCCGGCGCGGGCAGGTCGATGCCGTTATGGAACGCCGCCGGGGCGTGCGGCCCGACCGCGTGGCGCCAGCCGAACGGGGAGGAGATGCAGGCCGGCTCGACCGGCGGACGCAGCGGCTCCGCCGTCGCGTGGCAGGGGGCGACGGCGGCGATGGCCAGGGCGGGACGCAGCATGGCCGCATCCTGGCCCGGGTGCTCGCCCGCCGCAACACGGCCTGGTCCGGTGGGAGCGCCGTCACTTCCAGCTTGAAAGGTAGAACCGCGGCAGCTCGTCGCCGAACGCCTTGAAGTTCAGCGTGCGGCTCATCGCGTAGTTGGTGACGAAGGTGAACAGCGGCGCGTAGTAGGCGCGCTCGGTGATCCGCTTGATCGCGGCGCTGTAGGCGGCGCGGCGCTTGTCGGGGTCGCTGCTGCTGCCGCCCGCCTCCACCATGGCCTGCAGCTCGGGGTCGCGGGCGTAGTCCTGCCCGCCGCCGGTGAAGAAGAACGGCATGAAGGCGGAGGCGTCGTTGATCGAGTAGCTGCCCCAGCTTCCCAGCTCCATCGGGTTCGTGCCCTCGATGCTGCGCTGCACCACGGCATCGGCCGGGAGCTGGCTGACCTTCGCCTGGATGCCGACGGCGGCGAGGTAGTTCTGGATGGCGGCCTGCCATTGCGGCAGCAGGTAGCCGACGATCTCGGTCGTGAAGCCCTGGGGGTAGCCGGCATCCGCCAGCAGCACGCGGGCCTTGGCCGGGTCGTACTCGTACTTGGTGGCGATGGCTTGGTCGCAGCCGAACTGGGTGGGGTAGCACGGCGCGTCCAGCACGCGGGAGCCGCCGGGCATGAACTGCTTGGCCATCGTCGGACGGTCCAGGGCATAGAGGATCGCCTGGCGCACGCGGGCGTTGGTCAGCGGGTTGTCCGCCCCGGTCCGCCCGGCGCTGTCCATGTTCAGGTAGGCGACCCTCATGCTCTCGCTGCGAAGCGTCTGCAGGGTCGGCACCCGGTTGAACGTGTCGATCTGGTCCGGGCTGAACATCCAGATCCAGTCGGCCTGGTCGCCCAGGATCGCCGACAGCTCGCCGGCCGTGTCCGCCACCGCCTTGATGGCCAGGCGGCGGATCGCGGGCTTGCCCTTGGGACTGTCGAAGTAGTCGTCGTTGCGCTCCATGTCGATCCCGCTCGTGCCGTCCACCTTGGTGATGCGGTACGGGCCGGTGCCGACCGGCGCCTTGGCGTAGTCCGCCCCCACCCGCTCCCGGTAGGCCTTCGGGTAGATCGGCAGCACCATGGCGATGTATTCGAGCGCCGCCGGGAACACGCGCTTCAGCTTGATGCGGACATGCAGGTCGTCGATCTTCTCGGCGCCCGCGATGAAGGCGAAGTTGCTGGGCACCGCGACCTGCTTGTCGGACAGGGTGCTTTGCACGGTGTACACCACGTCATCCGCGGTGAACGGGCTGCCGTCGTGGAACTTGACGCCCGCGCGCAACTCGAACTCGACCGTCGTGTCGTCGGCGTAGCGCCAGGAGGTGGCGAGCAGCGGCTTCAAGGTGAAGGTCTCGGGGTCGCGGTAGATCAGCGTGTCCCAGGCCTGGTGCGCCACCACCAGCCCGGTGCGGAGCGGGTTGTAGTAGGGATCGACGTTCGGCACCGCGTCCCGCCAGGCGATCCGCAGCGTGTCCTGCGCCTTCTGCGCCGAGGCCGGAGCGTGCGCCGAGAGGCCTGCCGCGATGCACAAGCCACCGAGCAACACGCGCGTCCGCATCATCCAACCCCCGGCAACGGCAGGATCAAACGTTACGGGCGCCTGCCCACGGGCGCAATGCTGCATTGCGTCAGATGGCCCTTCCTTATCCCATCGTGGCGTTGAACGCGCCGCCGTCCAGCAACAGGTTCTGCCCCACGATGAAGCCCGAAGACGCGGCGCACAGGAACACGCAGGCATCGCCGAACTCGGCGGGGTCGCCGACCCGGCCAGCCGGGGACTGCTGGGCGCGCTCGTGCAGCAGGTCCTCCACCGTCCGCCCGGCCTGCTCCGCCGCATGGGCGGCGTTGGCGCGCAGCCGGTCCGTGAGGAACGGCCCCGGCAGCAGGTTGTTGATCGTGACGTTGTGCCGCGCCACCTGCCGGGCCAGCCCGCCCACGAACCCCGTCAGCCCGGCCCGCGCCCCGTTGCTCATGCCGAGCGTCGGGATCGGCGACTTCACGCTGGCGGAGGTGATGTTGACGATCCGGCCGAACCGCCGCGCCGCCATGCCGTCCACCACGGCGCGGATCAGCGCGATGGGCGCCAGCATGTTGGCATCGAGCGCCCGCAGCCAGTCCTCGCGCTCCCAGTC
Source organism: uncultured Acetobacteraceae bacterium (assembly GCA_964246905.1). Taxonomy (GTDB): domain Bacteria; phylum Pseudomonadota; class Alphaproteobacteria; order Acetobacterales; family Acetobacteraceae; genus CAHJXG01. The sequence goes on from CAXTTB010000249.1 coordinate 4,545, forward strand.
CCGGAAGTCGCCCGGCGGCGGGCCCCCCGCGGTGTTGACCAGGATGTGGGGG
>CAXTTB010000249.1:4606-5855 GCA_964246905.1 uncultured Acetobacteraceae bacterium
CCGCAGCTCGACCTCGCCGATGGCGGCGAAGCTTCGCCCGAGGGACTGAAGGAGCTGGCGCTGGCGGCCGAGGCCGCCAACCACGCCGTGCGGGGCGTCCCCACCCGCGAGGGCGGCGGCGCGTCCGTCCTCCGTCGCGATGTCGCCGGGCGCCGCCGTCACCGTGGCCCCCGTGGCGGCGCGGATCTCGTCCGCCGTGCGCTCCAAGGCACCCGCCGTCCGCGCCGTGATCGTCACCGAGACGCCTTCCCGCGCCAGGGCCATGGCGCAGGCGCGTCCCAACCCCTTGCTCGCGGCGCAAACCAGGGCACGCTTGCCGTGCAGGCCTGTGTCCATATGCTATTCCTCCCTTGCGGGTGTGCCCAGGTTTTCGGTGCTTGGCAGCTCGGCTTCCAGGATCTGCCGCCAGCGGTCCGGCAGCGGCGCGGGCCGCCGGGTCGCCGCATCGACGCAGACATGCACGAACCATCCTTCCGCCGCGGCGGTGTCCACGCCGTCCCGGAACACGGCGACCTCATGCCGGATCGACCGGGTGCCCAGCCTCGCGAGGCGCACCCCGGCAGTCAGCGGGTCGGGGAACGCGGCCTCGGAATGGTAGCGGCAGTTGTTCTCGGCGACCATCAGCAGGTGGCTGCCGCCCTGCCAGGCCAGGATGCCGCACTGCACCAAAAAGTGTGTGATCGCCGTGTCGAAGAAGCTGTAATAGGCCGCGTTGTTCACGTGCCCGAACACGTCGTTGTCCATCCAGCGCGTGGTGATTGGAAGGAAGCGGCGGTAGTCGGCACGTATGCCGGGCAAGGCTCTGCTCATGGGACGGGGATCATGGCAAGCCTTGCGCCGCCGCGCCAGAGCCGCGCGCCGTCAAACCAGGGATCTCCGCCTATGCTGCGCCTCGTACTGCTGCTTGCCATCCCGGCCGCCGCCGGGTTGACGTTCCCTGGCCACGCCGCCGCCCATGCGATCCTCCTCGACAGCGAGCCGGCGGCGCGCGCCACCGTGCCGCCGGGGCCGACCGGGATCAGGCTGCGCTTCAACAGCCGGATCGACCATGCGCGCTCCCGCCTGGCGCTCCGCAGCGGCGGGCAGGAGCGCGTGCTGACGCTCGACCCGGCCAGCCCGGCGGATGTCATGGCCACCTCCTCCACCCTCCCGCCCGGCGATTGCGTGCTGCGCTGGCAGGTGCTGGCGGTGGACGGGCACATCACGCGGGGCGAGGTGCCGCTGACGGTACAGGCGCAGCCTGGACAGG
>CAXTTB010000250.1:0-5851 GCA_964246905.1 uncultured Acetobacteraceae bacterium
CGCCTCCCCCGCCCCCCCCCCCCCCCCCCGCGCGGCGGGCCCCGCCGCCGGGCGGCCCGCCAGCACGTCCATCGCCCGGGCCACGCCGCCCGCCCGGTGCGGCACGCCGGCGGCGAACAGCCCCATCTCCACCCCGCCCAGGGTGCCCAGCAGCATCAGGTCGTTGAACCAGCCGAGGTGCCCGATCCGGAACACCCGGCCCTTGAGCTTCGCAAGCCCGGCGCCCAGCGACATGTCGTACTGGTCCAGGACCACCCGCCGCAGCGCGTCCGCGTCGTGCCCGTCCGGCATCACCACGGCGGTCAGGATGGAGGAGTACTCGCGCGGGTCCTGGCACAGGACCTCCAGGCCCCAGCCCTGCACCGCCGCCCGGGTCGCAGCCGCATGGCGCGCGTGCCGGGCGAACACGTTGGGCAGGCCCTCTTCCATCAGCATGGCGAGCGCCTCCTCCAGCCCGTACAGCAGGTTGGTGCTGGGCGTGTAGGGGAAGTAGCCCGTGGCGTTCGGCGCCAGCATCTCCTGCCAGTCCCAGTAGGAGCGCGGCATCCCGCCCGCCTTCGCCGCCGCGAGCGCCTTGTCGGACACCGCGTTGAAGCTCAGGCCCGGCGGCAGCATCAGCCCCTTCTGCGAGCCGGACACCGTGACGTCCACGCCCCATTCGTCGTGCCGGTAGTCCATCGAGCCGAGGGACGAGATGGTATCGACCATGAACAGCGCCGGGTGGTCCGCCCGGTCGATGGCGGCGCGGATCTCGGGGATGCGGCTGGTGACGCCGGTGGAGGTCTCGTTGTGCACCACCATGACCGCGCGGATGCTGCGCTCGGTGTCGGCGCGCAGCCGGGCCTCCACGTCCGCGGGATCGACGCCGCGCCGCCAGTCGCCGGGCACCCAATCGACCTCGAGGCCGAACCGCCCGGCCATCGCGCGCCACAGGCTGGCGAACTGCCCGGTCTCAACCATCAGCACCCGGTCGCCGCGGTCCAGCGTGTTGACGATGGCCGCCTCCCACGCGCCGGTGCCGGAGGCCGGGAAGACGATGACCGGACCCGCGGTGCCGAACACCGCCTGGCAGCCCGCCAGCACGGCGCGGCCCAGCCGTCCGAACTCCGGGCCGCGGTGGTCGATGGTGGGCCGGTCGATGGCGCGCAGGATGCGGTCGGGAACGTTGCTCGGCCCGGGAATCTGCAGGAAGTGCCGGCCGCTCTTGAAGGTCATGACGTGCCTCGGACGTGGACGCGCATCGTTGCTTGCACCTTTGCGAAGTGGTGGCAAGCTTGGGGCTTTTCGAGGGATGCGGCGGTCCGCCACCCCGCTGCCGTGTCCCGAAGGGGGACAGGTTCAGGCGTCCGGGCGGGGATGCCCGAGCCGGCGCGCGTCCGGGTCGTCGGTCAGGGCCTGCCGGAAATGCGCCGCGGCCTGCAGCAGCGGCGGCGCGCTGCCGCCCGACACCACCAGCCGGCCGTCGCTCATGCTCATGTCGGCTTCGGGCACGAAGTGGCTCTGGACGATGTGCCGGGCGCCCATCGATTGCAGCACCGGGCGCAGCGCGTAGTCCAGCGCCAGCACGTGCGCGACGCTGCCGCCGGTCGCCACCGGCAGCACCGCCTTGCCTGCCAGCGCGAACTGCGGCAGCACGTCGAGGAAGGCCTTCAGCAGCCCCGAATAGGCGGCCTTGTAGATTGGGGTCGCGACGATGACGCCGTGGGCCGCCTCCACTGCGCCCACCATCTCGGCGAGGAGCGCGTCGCCCATGTCCCCGGTCAGCAGGGCGCGCGGGTCCACCGCGCTGACGCGGTAGTGCCGGCCGGGGCCGCCGACCAGCCCGAGCACGTGCTCGGCGAGCAGGGCCGTCTTGGACGTCGGCGACGGGCTGCCCGAAAGCGCCACGATGGAGTACTCAGCCGTCACCATTATCCTCCGTCCGTGTTGGCAGGCGTGGCGTATGCCCGCCGCATCCGCTCACGGACGCCCGGTTCAAGCAAGGCCCCGCTCAAGCAAGGCCCCGCTCAAGCAAGGCCCGGCACCGGCACCCCGAACGTCTGCAGCAGCAGCAGCAGGTTGAGCGCCAGCACGAGCGCCGTCGCAAGCCCGGCCGCGATCCCGGTCATGCGGCCCGCGCGGTAGATGCTCATCACCTCCGCCCGGCGCATCAGCACCAGCAGGGCCACCATGGGCACCGGCAGCACGAGGCTCAGCACCACCTGGCTCGCGATCAGCGCCTGCGTCGCGTTCACCCCCCAGGCGACCACCGCGAAGGAGGGCACCATCGTCGCCAGGCGGCGCAGCCACAGCGGGATGCGGAAGCCGACGAAGCCCTGCATGACGACCTGCCCCGCCATCGTGCCCACCGCCGAACTCGACAGGCCGGAGGCGATCAGCGACACCATGAACACGCCGGCTGCCGCGCCGCCGAACAGGGGCACCAGCGTGTGATAGGCTGTCTCGATCTCCGCCACGTCCTCGTGCCCGTTGTGGAAGGCGGCCGCGGCCATCATGACCATCGCCATGTTGACCAGCCCGGCGATCGACAGCGCGACCACCACCTCGACGTTCGAATAGCGCAGCAGCGCCCGGCGCTCCTCCTCGTTGCGCGCCGGCGCCCGGTCCTGGGTCAGGCTGGAATGCAGGTAGATCGCGTGCGGCATCACCGTGGCGCCCACGATGCCGACCGCGAGCGTCAGCGCGCCGGGGTCGGCCAGGCGCGGCAGCACGGTGCCGAGCGCCGCAGCCCCCCAGTCCGGCGGCGCCATCAGCAGCTCGACCAGGTAGCTCAGGCCGATGGCGCCCACGAGGCCGCCGATGATGAGTTCGATGGGCCGGTAGCCGCGGCTCTGGAACAGCAGGATGCCGTAGGTCACGGCCGCGGTCACGACCATGCCCCACAGCAGCGACATGCCGAACAGCAGCGACAGGCCGATGGCACCGCCCAGGAACTCGGCGAGGTCCGTCGCCATCGCCGCCACCTCGCTCGCCCCCCACATCGCCCACACCACGGGGCGCGGGAAGTGGTCGCGGCACAGCTCGGCGAGGTTGCGGTTGGTGACGATGCCGAGCCGGGCCGACAAGCCCTGGAACAGCATCGCCACGGCGTTGGCGAGCAGCACGACCCAGAGCAGGCTGTAGCTGTACTTGGCGCCGGCCTGGATGTTGGTCGCGAAGTTGCCGGGGTCCATGTAGGCGACCGAGCAGATGAACGCCGGCCCGGCGAAGGGCAGCACCGCGCGCAGGCCGCGCCGCCGCCCCGCCAGGGTGTCGCGGATCGCAGCCGTGGTCTGGTCGGTCAGGCTGGCATAGCCCTGCACCTTGCTCATCGCGTCCCGTCTGCTGGTTGGTTGGCGATGGATATAGCCTGTGCTACACATTCTGCAACAGGGCTGACTTCCGGGTTTGACGGGACCATTGCGGCAGGGCATCAAGGCCGCACGGTGTGCAGGCGGGGCCGCCGGGCCGAACAGGACAAGACGCGATGCCAGGAAAGCACACGCCGGATGCGTCGGGCCACGACATGCCGCAGGAGCCGGCGCAGGCGGACCGCTTCGGCCGGGCGCGGCAGGCCCGCTCGACGACCCTGCTGGAGGACTACGCCGAGCTGATCGCCGACCTGCTCGCGTCCGGCGGCGAGGCGCGCACCGTGGACGTCGCCCGCCGCATGGGCGTCGCGCACGCCACCGCGGTGAAGACGATCGCCCGGCTGAAGCGCGAGGGCCTGGTCACGGCCCTGCCCTACCGCGGCGTGTTCCTGACCGCCGCGGGCCACGCGCTGGCGGACCGGGTGCGGACGCGGCACCGCCTGGTGGTGGAGCTGCTCGTGGCCGTGGGCGTGCCGCTGGAGGACGCGGAGGCCGACGCGGAGGGCATCGAGCACCACGTCTCCGACAGCACGCTGGCCGCCTTCGCCGACTTCCTGCACGCCCGCAAGTGATCTGGACCATGACCGTGCGCCGGCGGCGTGCAGTTCGCGCCAGACCTCAAAACCGCGCTTATGGGAAACGGCAAAGAAGCAGGCGCTGCAACCCAGGACACCGAAGAAGTTGCAGGCAGCCGGCACCTCGAACCCGTCCGAAGGCATCATTTGGCCAGATCGGCAGATTCAACGGAAATACGATAAGCATGCAGCCGATTTCGGGATTGCCGGACGCTGCACCCCGCAGAAAGCCACAGAGTTCAAGCAGGCGCTCAAGGATTTTGTGGATCAGCCCGACACTCTCAAGATACAGGGAACCTATCGGGGCCAGCCCATAACGCTTTACACTGATCCGAGCTACGGCAGGGTGGTGTTGGTCAGCCCAGGCGGTGAGTTCGTTTCCGGCTGGACGCTCAACACGGATCAAAGCAGCAACCTCAAGCAGCGCCACTCGCTTTGAGAGGATGAGACATGGATCAGGCAAGGCAACTTCTGGAGGACTTCGCCGCCGGCCGCCTCGATGCCGCGACGTTCCAGGCGCGCTATCTTGCGGTCTGGCGGGACATGCGGGCCAGGGACGAGCCATGGGTCGGCGAGGTTGGCCAGGTCCTGGCGGCGATCTTCGACCCCGTTGAGTGTTTCGATCCGGACCTGGCCCCTGGCGAAATGACCGACGCGTTCACGCTTGATGAAGGACAGTTCCGCGCCGAGGTTCTGGAGCTTCATAGGAAGCTGCGTAACCTGCAGCAGGCTGCGTAGCGGCAACGATATCGGACCAGCCAACAATGACGCCGGGCGATTGACCCCGGCCAAGTCCTCCCGCACGGGCGGCGCCACGGCGCAGGGCCGCATCCTGGTGATCAAGCACGGCGCGCTCGGCGACCTGATCCAGGGGCTGGACGCCTTCCAGGCGCTGCGGCGGCACCACGCGGCGGCGGAGCTGGTGCTGATGACCAGCCCGCCCTACGCGGCGCTGGCGCAGGCGATCCCATGGTTCGACCGGGTCTGGCTCGACCGGCGCCCCCCGGCGTACGACCTCGCGGCCTGGTGGGCGGTGCGCCGCGGGTTCCTCCAGGCGGGGTTCGACCGGGTGTATGACCTGCAATGCTCGGGACGCACCGCGCGCTATTTCAAGATGCTGCCGCGGCGGCGGCGTCCGGAATGGGTGGGGGCGGCGCCGGGCTGCTCGCATCCCAACCCGGACTTCGCCGACAGCCCGTCCAACCGGCAGAAGATGGCGGCGCAGCTCCGGGTCGCCGGCGTCCCCGCGCCCGGCCCGGCGGACCTGTCCTGGCTCGCGGCGCCCATCGATCATCTGGACCTGCCCGGCCGCTTCGTTCTGCTGATCCCCGGCTGCTCGCCGCATCTGCCGCACAAGCGTTGGCCGGCGGACCGCTACGGCCTCTTGGCGCGGCGCCTGGCCGGGCGGGGCTTCGGGGCCGTCGCGGTCGGCACCGGGGTGGACCGGGACGCCATCGAGGGCGTGCGCGCCGCGGCGCCCGGCGTGGTCGATCTCGGCGGACGCACCACGCTGTTCGAGCTGGCTTCGGTGGCCCGGCGGGCGGCGGTGGCAGTCGGCAACGACACTGGTGCCGCCTTCCTCGCCTCCGCCGTGGGCACGCCGACGCTGATGCTCATGTCCTCCCACACCGACCCGGCCGTGTCCGCGCCGTGGGGGCCGGGCGCCTGCTGGCTAAAGCGCGACGCCATCGCCGACATCTCGGTGGAGGACGCGGACCGGGCAGTGCCGCCCGTGGCGTGAGGCGTCATGGGCCCAGGACCTCGCGGCGCAGCCGGTCGAGCGCCGCCGCCCCCGCACCGATGTCGAACGCCCGCGCCCGCAGGAGGCCCGCGGCCCCCAGCGCCGCCCCCCCCCGCCCCTCGCCCGCCAGCCCCCCGAACGCGTCGGCCACCCCCTCCCCCGAGTCAGGATAGCCCCCCCCCGCC
>CAXTTB010000251.1:0-4446 GCA_964246905.1 uncultured Acetobacteraceae bacterium
GCCGGGTCGCGCCGGCCCGCGCCGGGGCTGCGCCAGGTGTTCGCGGCGACGTGGTGGTGGTAGCCGCCGCTGGACAGGAAGGCGGCGCTGTCCCAGGCCGCCGTGAGGTCCAGGCCGAGCGCATCGCCGTAGAAGCGCACGGCCTCCCCCACGTCGCCGACCCGAAGATGGACGTGGCCGATCCGCGTGCCCGACGGTGCGCCGTTCCAAGCCGTCCCGGCGGTGCGGAGCAGGCCCGGCATGTCGAGCGGCCGGTTCGCCATCTCGACCCGGCGCTCCGCCCCCTCCCCTTGCCAGCGCCACTCCGCACGCGGACGGTCGGCATACACCTCGATGCCGTTGCCTTCAGGGTCATGAAGGTAGGCCGCCTCGCTCACCAGGTGGTCGGCAGCGCCGTCCAGCGGCCTGCCGAGCGACCGGACATGCGCAAGCCAGCGTCCCAGGTCGGCCCGGGACGGCAGCAGGAAGGCGGTGTGGAACAGCCCGGCCGCAGCCGGATCGTCCGGCAGCGCGTCGGGCCGGTGCAGCAAGTCCAGGAACGCGACGCCGCCGGCGCCCAAGCGGACGGCGCCGATTTCCTTCGCGATCACCTCAAGCCCGATCACGTCGCGGTAGAACGCCGCCACGCGGTCCAGGTCACGCACGGCCAGCGCCACCCCACCGATACGCAGCCATTCGGCCCCGTGTTCGGGCGGAGCAGGCGGGCGTGGCGGTGCGGGCGTGTCCATGGGTCTGCCTCGGATGCAATGACTGACCGGCAACGTGGCGCGTCGCCCGGCGATGGGGAATGCCGGGCTGCTCGGGACCTTCGATACCTGGTATATCGACTGCATGGACCGTTTCCTGCAGCTTGTGGCCCTCGTTCGCACCGTGGACCGCGGCAGCCAGGCCGCGGCGGCGCGGGAACTGGGCGTCACCGCGGCCATGGTCGGGCGCTACATCCAGGCGCTGGAGGACCGGCTGGGTGCCCGGCTGCTCAACCGCACCACGGCGCGGCAAAGCCTGACGGAGGCCGGGGCCGCCTTCTACGCCCGCGCGCAAGGCATCCTGGAGCAGATGGAGGAGGCGGAGACGAGCGCCGCCGACCAGCAGGCGGAGCCGCGCGGCACGCTGCGGGTCAACGCGCCCATGAGCTTCGGCACCCGCCACCTCGCCGCCGCCATCGCCGAGTTCGCCCGGGCCAACCCGCGGCTGAGGGTCGAGCTGGTGCTCAACGACCGCGTGGTCGATCTGGTCGAGGAGGGCTACGACGTGGCGGTGCGGATCGGGGTGCTGGCGGAGAGCGGCCTGATCGCCCGGCGCCTGTCGCCCTGCCGCCTCGTGCTGTGCGCCGCGCCAGGCTACTTGGAGCGCCGTGGCTGGCCGGCGGTGCCGGCGGACCTGCTGCGGCATGACTGTCTGGTGTACGCCTACGCGAGCCAAGGCAGCACATGGCGCTTCCACGGCGAGGGCGGGGAGCAGGAGGTCCGTGTGTCCGGCAGCCTGGTGGCCAACAACGGCGACGCGCTGATGGAAGCGGCGCTGGCCGGCCAGGGCATCATCCTGCAGCCCAGCTTCATCGTCGGCGAGGCGCTGCGGGACAGCCGTCTCCTGCCGGTGCTGCCGGGCTGGCGGCTGCCGGACTACAGCATGTACGCCGTGTATCCCTCCGCCCGGCATCTGGCGCCGAAGGTGCGGCGCTTCGTCGATTTCCTCGCCGCCCGGTTCCGCGACCCGGCGCCCTGGGACGCCGGCATTGAACGGCCCGGCCCGGCGGGGTAGGCTGCGCGATGGTCCCGCACCGTGCACCGTCCGGCGATGCTTGAGGTCGCCACCGTCGTCGGCAGCGCGATCCTGCCGCACGTTCCCGCCCTGGCCCGGCTGCGCCGCATCGTGTTCCGCGACTGGCCGTACCTCTACGACGGCACGGACGCCTACGAGGCCGAGTACCTCGCCACCTACGCGCGCTGCCCGCAGGCGGCGCTGGCGATTGCCTGGGACGGGGCGGAGCCGGTGGGCATGTCCTCCTGCCTGCCGCTGCTGGCGGAGACCGGCAACGTGCTAGCGCCGTTCCGCGCCGCCAGGCTGGACCCGTCCCGCTGGTTCTACTTCGGTGAAAGCGTGCTGCTGCGGGAGCACCGCGGCGCCGGGGTGGGCGTCGCGTTCTTCGAGCGGCGGGAAGCCCACGCGCGGTCGCTCGGCGGCTACCGGCACGCGGCGTTCTGCGCCGTGCAGCGCCCGGACGGCCACCCGATGCGCCCGGCGGATGCGGTGCCGCTCGACGGGTTCTGGCGCCGCCGCGGCTTCGATTTGCGCCCCGGCCTGACCTGCATCATGCGCTGGCGCGACGTGGGGCATGAGGGCGAGACGGACCACCTCATGCAGTTCTGGACCAAGGACCTCGCCGGGGACGCCGCGTGATGCTGCGGCTCGGCGTCCTGCAGTATCCGGTCACACGGATCGGCAGCCTGGCCGCGTATGCCGATAAGCTGGACCACCTGGTCGCGACGGGTGCGGCGGGGGGCGGGCAGCTTCTGGTCATGCCGGAATACGCCTGTATGGAAACCGCAGCAGTCTTCAACACGGCGCCGGACCCGGCCGCCGAGCGCGACGCGGTCTGCGCCGCCGCTGCCGAGATCCTGTGCGTCATGCGCGACACGGCACAGCGCCACGGCGTCTGGCTGCTGCCCGGCACGCTGCCCTGGCGGTCCGGCGCGCGCATCGTGAACCGCGCCCCGCTCCTCGCCCCAGACGGCCGCCTCGCCTTCCAGGACAAGCAGGTGATGACCCGGTTCGAGGCGGAGCAATGGGCCATCAGCGCCGGCGGCCCGCAGCGCGTGTTCGAGACCCCTTGGGGCCGCGTCGGCATCGCCATCTGCTACGACGCGGAATTCCCCACCGTCGTCCGCGCCCAGGTCGAGGCCGGGGCCTGGCTGATCCTGGTGCCCACCTGCACCGACACCATGCACGGCTTCAACCGCGTGCGCCTGTCCGCCCGGGCGCGGGCGGTCGAGAACCAGTGCTTCGTCGCCGTGTCCCCCACGGTGGGCGACGCGCCGTGGCTCGCGGCCCTGGACAGCAACCGCGGCCGCGCCGGCGTCTATGGCCCGGCAGACCGCGGCTGCCCCGAGGACGGCGTGATCGCGGAGGGCGCGGATGCGGACGGCTGGCTCTGGGCCGACCTTGACCCGGCGCGGCTCGACGCGGTGCGGGAGCATGGCGCCGTGCGCAACCACCGCGACTGGCCGCCAAGCTGGTCCCAGACGGAGCCGGCGTTGGTGGCCGAACTCCAGCCCTTCGAGGACATGTGATGACCGAAGCCGAGACCCTGGTGCGGGCCTACTACGCGGCGTTCAACGCCGGGGACTTCGCCGCCATGCTGGCGCTGCTGACCGACGACGTGGAGCACGGCATCAACCAGGGCGGGCGGGAGGTCGGGCGCGACGCCTTCGCCCGCTTCATGGCCGGCATGGACGAGAGCTACAGCGAGCGCCTGACGGACCTCGTGGTGATGACGGAACCCTCCGGCACGCGCGCCGCCGCCGAGTTCGTGGTGCACGGCGCCTACAGGCACACCGCCCCCGGCCTGCCGGAGGCGCGGGGCCAGGCCTACGTGCTGCCGGCGGGCGCGTTCTTCACGTTGCGCGGAGGCCGGGTGGCGCGGATCGACAACTTCTACAACCTCCAGGACTGGCTGCGCCAGGTGCAGGCGGCCTGACCGCAGCTTGTAGGGCGTATCGGCGAAGCGCCATACGCCGACGTGCGGCGCTGCCGAGGCGGCGGAAGGCGCTGACGCTTTTCCGCCCTACGAAGGCTATGGAGCAACCTCGTCGTCGCCGGGCTGGCGGGGCGCCACGGGCGTGAAGGCGCAGCGGTCCGGCTTCACGTCGATCAGCGGCGTGCCGTCCAGGCAATCGAGGCCGCGGACCATCAGGCTGTTCCCCTCGATGCCCAGCAGGCGCACCATGCTGGTGCCGATGGGATTGGGCCGCACGGGGGAGCGGAGCGAGAAGGTGCCGCGGGCGGAGCCGTCGTTCGCCGGGCTTTGCCGCAAGAGGTCGCGCCGGGACTGGTGCAGCCAATACAGCACTTCCAGGTGCTCGTACTGCCCTACGCCCTCCAGCCCGGCCGGCGCCCAGGGCGCGAACACCTCGATCCGGCAGGTCGGACCGTCGAGCCGGCCCTGACGCGGACACATGAGGCGGTCGGTCCAGGGCGTGTGGATGCGCCCGATGAAGAACACCCCGGCGTCCGGGGCCGCCGGCAACGCCGTGGCGGTCTCCCCCGCCCTGATCTCGTTCAGCCGTACCATGCCTGCCTCAGCCGGCGTCGCTGGCGCCCTGGCCGACCGCCTCCGCGGGCGCCGTGGCGCGGGCGAGCCGGCGTGCGGCCCCCCGCCCCCGCCCCCACGCCGGCGCCCCCCGCGGCGAAACGCCCCCCCCCCCCCCCCCCGCGCACGACCGGCCC
>CAXTTB010000251.1:4456-5818 GCA_964246905.1 uncultured Acetobacteraceae bacterium
GCGAGCACAACGCAATTCTCGACAATTGCCATGTCCGCATCGCCTTCGCGACCAGCGGATCAAGGCCGGCCCCCCCCGCCCGGGCGAAGTCCAGGAACCCCGAGCGCATCTTGGGCGTCCAGAACGCCACGAGATGGTCACGGATGCCGGCGCAGGCCTGCTCCTCCGGGTAGGCGCGGAAGAAGCCCGCGACCTCGTTGGCCATCCGCGCCAGCTTCTCCGGGGTCATCGCGCGCTACTCCGCGGCATCGAGGGGTGCGGCGATGCGGGTCAGCGACACGTCCTCCTCGAAGAAGCGCGCCTGCCACTCGGACGGCCGGTTGGTCCGTCGCACCTGCACCGCCGTCACCTTGTACTCCGGGCAGTTGGTGGCCCAGTCGGAGAAGTCGGTCGTGATGACGTTGGCGCCGGTCTTGGCGTGGTGGAAGGTGGTATAGACGACGCCGGGCTGCATCCGCTCGCTGACGCGGGCGCGTAGCGCGATGTCGCCGGAGCGGCTTTCCAGCGCTACCAGGTCCCCGTCCTGCACGCCGCGGCTCTCGGCGTCGAAGGGATGGATCTCCAGCACGTCTTCCTCGTGCCAGCGGCTGTTCTCGGTGCGCCGGGTCTGCGCGCCGACGTTGTACTGGCTCAGGATGCGCCCGGTGGTCAGGATCAGCGGGAACAGCGCGCCGGTGCGCTCCTCGGTCGGCACGAACTCGGTCAGCATGAACCGGCCCTTGCCGCGCACGAAGCGGTCCACGTGCATCATCGGCGTGCCGAGCGGCGCCGCATCGTTGCACGGCCATTGCAGCGAGCCTTCCGCGTCGAGCTTGGCGTAGGACACGCCGGCGAAGCTCGGGGTCAGCGCCGCGATCTCGTCCATGATCTCGCTGGGGTGGCTGTAGCTCATGGGGAAGCCGAGCGCGTTGGACAAGGCGACCGTCGCCTCCCAGTCGGCCAGCCCGCCCAGCGGCGACATCACCCGGCGCACCCGGTTGATCCGCCGCTCCGCGTTGGTGAAGGTGCCGTCCTTCTCCAGGAACGACGACCCCGGCAGGAAGACGTGGGCGTACTTCGCCGTCTCGTTCAGGAACAGGTCCTGCACGACGACGCACTCCATCGCCCGCAGCCCGGCGGTGACGTGGTGGGTGTCAGGGTCGGACTGCGCGATGTCCTCGCCCTGGATGTACAGCGCCTTGAAGCTGCCCTCCACCGCGTCGTCCAGCATGTTGGGGATGCGGAGGCCCGGGTCGGCGGAGATCGGCACGCCCCACAGGTCCTCGAACGTCGCCCGCGCCGCGTCGTCCGAGACGTGGCGGTAGCCCGTCAGCTCGTGCGGGAAGCTGCCCATGTCGCAGGCGCCCTGCACGTTGTTCTGGC
>CAXTTB010000252.1:0-5396 GCA_964246905.1 uncultured Acetobacteraceae bacterium
CCCAAACGACGCACCGGCACGCATTGCACCGAGGGGCGCACCGCTTGCGGATCGCCCAGCTCGATGCGGACGGCCAGGTGCTGGCGCGGATCGAGGTGCCGTTCCAGCGCGCGGCGCCGCCGGCCACGCTGGCCGCCGGGCGCGTGGTGGTGCAGCCCGGCCAGACCCTGTGGCGGCTGGCGCGGCGGGCCTACGGCTCGGGGGTGCGCTACACGGTCATCTACCTGGCCAACCGCGAGCAGATCCGCGACCCCCGGCTGATCTACCCCGGCCAGGCCTTCGCCATGCCGGCCGTCCTGCGGTAGCGGGCCGGGCCAGGCGCCGCGGCCTTGCCCGCGCCAATGTTAGTAGCCATCTCGCGGACCATGACCCCCATCGAATCCTTCCGTTCCGTTCTGGCGCCGCCGCACCCGGTGGGCCGGCCCTTCATCGGGGGCGGCATCGTCCTGGCGCTGCTCGGGTTGTTCGTGGCCGCGTGGCTGGCCTGGCTCGGCGTGCTGTTCACGCTGTTCTGCCTGTACTTCTTCCGCGACCCGGACCGCGTGCCGCCCAAGCGCGTCGGCGCCGTCGTCGCCCCGGCGGATGGCCGCGTCGTGTCCGTGACCCAGGCGGTGCCGCCGGTCGAGCTGGGCCTCGGCGACGGGCCACGCTGGCGGGTGGCGATCTTCCTCTCGGTGCTCGACGTCCACGTCAACCGGATGCCCGCCAGCGGCACGGTGACGCGCATCGCCTACCGCGCGGGCAAGTTCGTCAACGCCAGCATGGACAAGGCGAGCGAGCACAACGAGCGCAACGCCCTCGCACTCCGCCTGCCGGACGGGCGGCAGATGGCGGTGGTGCAGATCGCCGGGCTGATCGCGCGCCGCATCGTCTGCCAGGTGCGGGAAGGCCAGGCCGTGCTCGGCGGCAGCCGCTTCGGCATCATCCGCTTCGGCAGCCGCACCGACCTGTACCTGCCGGAGGGGGTGCGCCCGCTCGTCGAAGAAGGCCAGTTGACCATCGGCGGCGAGACGGTGCTGGCGGAGCTGTCCGCGCCGTGACGCCCGACCGGGCCGGCTTCCCCGTCTCGCGGCTCCGCACCCGGTTCCGCCCGCGGCGGCGCCCGCGCTACGCCGGGCCGTCCTTCAACCGGATGGTCCCGAACATCCTGACGCTGCTCGGCCTGTGCGCCGGGCTGACCAGTATGCGCTACGCGCTCGACGGGCGGTTCGGCCCGGCGGCGGTCGCCATCGTCGTGGCGGCCTGCATCGACGGGATCGACGGGCGGCTGGCCCGGCTGCTGAAGGCCACCTCCCGCTTCGGCGCGGAGTTCGACAGCCTGGCGGACTTCTGCGGCTTCGGCGTGGCGCCGGCCTTCGTGCTGTACTTGTGGTCTTTGCATGGGGCAGGGGGCTTCGGCTTCGCGCCGTGCCTGATGTTCGCCGTGTGCATGGCGCTGCGGCTCGCCCGGTTCAACGCGGCGCTCGACACGCCGCCGCCGATTGCCCATGCCTACGCCTACAACTTCTTCACCGGCGTGCCCGCGCCCTGCGGGGCCGGGCTGGCGCTGTTCCCGCTGTTCCTGGGGCTGGAGGCGCACGCGCTCCGGCTGCCGTGGCTGGAGGCGTTGGCGCACCATCCGCTGTTCTGCGCCGCCGTGCTGATCGGCACGGCGCTGCTGCTGGTCAGCACGCTGCCGGTCTGGAGCTTCAAGAACTTCAAGGTGCCCCGCGACCTCGTGCTGCCGCTGCTGCTGGGGATCGGCACGTTCACGGCGGTGCTGGTGGCGGACCCCTGGGCGGCGCTGGCGGGCGCCGGGCTGATCTACGCCGGCATGTTGCCGTTCAGCCGCCGCAGCTTCCACCGCCTGCGCCAGGACGCCGGGCGGCAGGTCGAGCAGGAGTAGCCCGGCGGCTCACACCGGCGCGGCCGTGGCCATCAAGCTCTCGAACACGAGCTTGACCGCCTCCCCCGGGTCGGGCGCCCGCTGCAGCACGAGGCCGTGGACCAGGCCCATGAACAGGTCGGCCAGGTCTCCGGCGGGAGCGGGCGGCCGTTTGCCCGCCTTGTCGAACTGGGCGGCGATCAGGTCGGCGAGGCCGCTCCGCGTCCGGCTCTGCAGCGCGTCGTAGTCGGCGGCGAAGGCGGGGTTGCGGGCGGCGTGCAACTGCAGCTCGATGTCGAGCCTGGCCCAGCCGCCGGCGGCGGCCCGCTCCTTGAAGTAGCGGTCAAGGGCCGAGGCGGCGTCCTCGTGCTGCCCGGCATCGCCGAGGATGCGCCCGAGGTCGGCGATGTCCTCCTCCTTGTGGCGGCGCAGCAGTTCGAGGAGCAGCGCCTCCTTGCTCTCGAAGTTGGAGAAGAACGCGCCCTTGGAGAAGCCGGCGGCCTCGGCGATGTCGGCCACGCTGGCACCGTCGTAGCCGTTCCGGGCGACCGCCTCCCGCGCCGCTTCGAGCAGGCGCTCGCGCGTGTGCTCCCGGCTTTCCTCCCGCGTCAACCGCGCCATGCCGTCCACCTCCGTCCTTGTCCCGCGAGCAAGATACCACTTGCATTTCGGAAACCAATCGGTATCTTACATGATACCGAACGGTATCTGAGTATCGATCGGTTTACCAAGGGGCAGCTTGCCGCGCCCTGCACGACGATCAACCCATGACGGAGGCCAACCCATGATGACCCGTTTGCTCGGCGCCTTGGCGCTCGTGACCACCCTGGCCGGCTCGGCGGCCATGGCCCAGGCGCTGCCCGGCCCCGCAGCCTCGGGCTGCGCCACGGAGGCCGCGGTCGGCCAGTGGCTGCGCGACCCGCAGGGCGCCAAGATCGGCAGCGTCCGCGCGCTGACCGATGGCGGCCAGTCCGTGGTGGTCATGGTCGGCGCCTACTTCGACCCCGGCAGCCACGAGGCCGTGATCCCGGCGTGCGCGGTCACGATGGCCGCCGATGGCCGGGTCATGCTGCGCCGGGATGCCGTCGAGGCCTTGAACGCCCCTCGTTCCCGCTGACGGTGCGGCCGTTCCCCGGCCGCGGTCGCCGCGCCGAGGCCGGGATCACGGGAAGATCGACAGCACGGGGTGGCCGAACATCTGCGTCATCTTGGCGTCGGGCTGCGTGCCGAACTGGTCGGTGCAGGCCCGGAGGAAGTCGGCGTGCCAGCCATGGCCCGCGAAGAACATCTTGTGCGCGCAGTACAGGAACGGCTTGATGCGCGGCACATAGCGCCCGTGGAACAGCGCCACCGCCTCCGTCACGCCGGGCCAGTGCGGCTGGAACATGTCGTCGAGCATCACGACGCCGCCGGGCGCCAGGCACTCCTGCGCCGTCAGCAGGTCGCTCAACGTGTGCTCCGCGGTGTGGCAGCCGTCCACCGAGAACAGGCGGAACGGGCCGCGGTCCCGGACAAGCTCAACCTTGTCCGCGCAGTTCAGTGCCGTGCTGTCGTTCTTGATGAAGGCGTAGCTGACCTCGTGGTCCGGCCCGTACGCCTGGATGTTCGCCTGCAGGCGTTCGAGGCTGCCGACCCCGGCGCCGTCGATGTTCCTGAGCTGGTCGTCGAACACGTCGATGGCCGTCACCTTGCCGCCCGGCCGCGTCAGGTGGGCCAGCGCGATCAGCAGCTTGCCATGGAACACCCCGATCTCGGCGACCTGCCCCGTGATGCCGAGGCCCGTCTGCACCTGGTCGATCAGCTTGAGGAACGGCAGCCACCGCTCGTTGACCCAGCCCTCGATGTTCGGCAGGCCGTCCTGCCAGTAGGCGTCGATGTCCTGCATCATTCCAACCTCCGCGACCGGCTTGGGCTATAACGCTTTGGCCGCGGCGGCTAGGGCTTCGGCGCTTGAAAAAAGCCATCCGCTAGGTCGCCATCCCGCCCGGTTCGCGCTAAGGGGCGAGGCATGGGCGGGACAACCCCGGCGGGAGTGCGGCATTGAACGACGGCGTTGCAACGGTCTTGCGGGAGCGGCCCGCGCCCACCTTCGCCACCCGCTTCGACCCCGCCCACAACAACTTCGACCTGCTGCGGATCGCCTTGGCCATCCTGGTGATCTACTGCCACTGCTTCTCCCTCAAGCGCAGCGGTTGGGACCCGGTCGGCGCCCTCCTGCATTACGGCTATGGCGGGGCGCTGGCCGTCGATGCGTTCCTGGTCATCAGCGGCTTCCTCGTCGCCCGGTCGCTGTGCGAGCGCAGCCTCGGCGACTACGTGTTCGCCCGCATCGCCCGGGTCGTGCCCGGCCTGGCGCTGGTGACGCTGGCCGAGGTGTTCGTGGTCGGCCTGGCCTTCACCAAGGAGCGCCCGTGGATCTTCCTGAGCTACGTGGGGTTCCGGCACCTGTGGAACGTGACGGTGTTCGGCCTGGACGCGCAGCTCTACGGCGTGTTCCCCGACACCGACCCGGCCTGGATGATCAACGGCTCGCTCTGGACCATCCCCATCGAGTGCTCCTTCTACCTCGTGCTGCCGATGGCCGCCCTGCTGACCGGGCTGCGCCGCTCCGCCATGCCGCTGTTCTTCCTGAGCCTCGCAGCCTTTCCGCTGGCCCGGCATTTCGGGCTGGGCGACGCGGCGCCCGGCCCCTCGCTGTTCACCAACGTGTACGCCTACCCGTTCATCGACCTGTCCAGCTACTTCCTGGCCGGCGCCGCGGCCTGGGTGGCGCGCGGGCGCATCCCGTTCAGCCGGGGGCTGCTCGCAGTCAGCCTGATCGGGCTGTATGCCGCCGCCGGGGTGTCGATGCGCGACTTCGCGCTCAAGCTGTTCCTGCCCTACCTCGTGCTCTACGCCGCGATGGCGGGCGGGGCCGGCAGCCGGCTCAAGCGCGCGGTGGGCGACCTGTCCTACGGCGCCTACCTGTTCGGCTTTCCCGTGATCCTGTCGGTCATGGCCGTGGACGGCAGCCTGTCGGTGCACCAGACGTTCTTCGCCGCCCTCGCAATCACGCTGCTCTGCGCCTGGCTGTCCTGGCATTTCGTCGAGCAGCCCTGCCTGCGTCTCAAGGCGCGGGCAAAACCGCGCGGACGTTGACGCACGCGAGGTTTTCGCGCCGGCCCTGCATTTTATTAACCATTTCGAAACCAAAATGTTATAGGATGGCTCAATAAAGAGTTCGATGCCGCCGACCACCACCGTCCAAAGGGGCCGCCGTGACCACAGTGAAAGAGTTGCCTGGAGCCGCCCAGCCGGACACGGCGCCCGTCCCGGTTGCCGTCGCCAAGTCCAAGGACCGCCGCCGCCCCGGCCGCCCCGATGAAGCCAGCCCGCATCTGATCCCGCTGCTGCGGACCGCGGAGATCGAGGCCGCCGCGGCGTCCGGCATCGCGGAGGAGCTGCCGTTCGAGGAGGACGCGCTGGCGCCCGCCAAGGGCATCGTCGTCGGCCTGCTGCTGAGCGTGCCGGTGTGGGCCGTGATCGGCATGAT
>CAXTTB010000252.1:5406-5813 GCA_964246905.1 uncultured Acetobacteraceae bacterium
GGGGCGGGGGGCGCGGGGGGGCGGGCGCCGCCCCCCCCCCCCCCCCCCCCCCCCCCCCCCCCCCCCCCCCCCCCCTTGACTTTCAAAACCCTCAGCGCCGCCGGGCATCATACAGGATGCCGTCGTCGCGGAGCTGCTGCACCTCCGCCTCCGTGTAGCCCAGCCCGGCCAGCACGTCCGCACCGTGCTCGTTGAACCGCGGCGGGGGCGTGCGGGCGCCGCCGGGCGTGCGGCTGAGCTTGATCGGCGTGCCGAGCGCGCGGTACGTGGCGCCGCCCTCCATGGGCAGCTCCGCCACCATGGCGCGGGCGGCGGCGTGCCCGCTCCCCACCGCTTGGTCAACCGCCAGCACCGGCCCGGCCGGCACGCCTGCCCGCAGCAGCGCCTGGCACGCGGTTTCCCCATCC
>CAXTTB010000253.1:0-5804 GCA_964246905.1 uncultured Acetobacteraceae bacterium
TGCCCCAAGGCACGGGAAAGTCGGTCGCCGCCAGGCCATCCCAACCAACCCTGCGTGACGCGAAGCGTCAGCGCACCGCGCAATGCCCTCGCATTGGCGCCGGCGTGACGCGAAGCGTCAGCGCACCACGCAATGCCCTCGCATCGGCGCGCCCACGCAACGCAAAACATCAGCACACTCCCAAGCCACCACACAAAACACACACACCACACCACACCACACACCGCGGGGTGGAGCAGCCCGGTAGCTCGTCAGGCTCATAACCTGAAGGTCACAGGTTCAAATCCTGTCCCCGCAACCCAACTCAGTAGCCTGTTCCAAAACCAGGTTCATGTGTCGTCCTGAGACAGATCGCCTCGAATTGCCGTGTCACCTGCTTCCAAGAGAACTGCCCGACCACCAGCCTGCGTGCCGCCAAGGCCAGAGACTGCCGTTGTGATGCGCGGTCCAGCAGTCTCATCAATGCCGCCGCGAAACCCGGTGCCGTGTCGGCCGCCGAGTAATGCACGCCGTCGCGCACGGTCAGCCCCTCCACACCCAACGATGTCGAGACAACGGGGCAACCCATTGCCATCGCCTCGAACACCTTGATGCGGGTGCCGCTGCCAACCCGGAGCGGAATGGCATACACGTGCGCGCGGGCCACATAGGGTCGCACGTCCTCGACAAACCCGGTGAACTCCCATTTCAAACCGCGCGCCCGCGCTTCTGCGGTCAAAATGCCTGGCGGGTTCCGACCGACAATGATTGCGCGTGCCTGCGGACGGGCTTGCAGCACCAGCGGCCACACCTCCCGCATGAGAAACTCGACGCCCTCGATATTCGACCGAGAGTCCATGGAGCCGGTGAACACCACCGTTCCCTCGGTTGGTCCGAATGCCGGCGCGTCGTCAGGTGCGTGAAAGGCGTAGTAGTCGATGTCCACTCCGGTTTCCACCGGCTCGACACGCTGCAAAGCATAGGCCTCACGCAAAGCTTGCGCGTCACGGGTGGAGACCGCGATCACCGCATCGAAGCGGCGCAGGGTTTCTCCCTCGAACCGACGCATCTTGCGGGCTTGGTCATCCCAGACCCTGCGCATGGGTCCGCGCACGACCTGGGCATGACGCGAGAAGATCTCCGCTTCAACGTTGTGGGTGAACATCAAAGAAGGCATGGCGAGATGGTCCGGCAGCAGCACCGCTGCGTGCGGAAAATCCACCAGCACAAGGTCAGGCCGTTTACCCAACTCTTTTGCCACGACCTCCCGCCCGGTTGGGGACGCATCCGTCGCGACCGTAACCGGCAGAGCGCCGCCCAAAGCCATGACCCGGCGCAAACGGGACATCTGGACCTGCGGCCATGAGACGAAGCGGTCGCACAACGCCGCCGTCTGCTCCGCGAACCGTTCGGTTCCTGGTGGGGCCGGTGACGCCAGCGTGATGTCGAATGCGCCGCCTTTCATGTGGCGCAGCGTGTTCGCGGTGCGGATACGCCCGCCCTGGTCCAAGGGAAACAGGAACCGGGGCGAGACGAACAGCAGCCGTGGCTTCACCAGCAAAGCCCCTGGTAGCTGATCCCGGGATGGTCGCGAACCTCGGCGAGGCCTGCCAGGTCAAGCACCTTGTGGCCGTTCAGGGCTTGAAGCAGTAACGGACGGTCCGCCGGGCCGACATGCCCCAGGATCACCAGCCCGGCGCCGTCCAGGGCCGCCGCAGGCTCCGCGAACAACAGCCGCTCCAGATGCGGGATCTCGCGCTCGATGTAGGCGCGGTTGCTGCCGGTGAGCCGCGCCACCTGGACCGAACGGTCGAAGATGCGCAGGTCGTAGCCGCGGCCCAGCAGGCGCTCGGCCAGGATCACGAACGGGCTTTCGCGCAGGTCGTCCGTGCCCTGCTTGAACGCCAGGCCGAACAGCGCCACGGTCTGCCGCCCGCGGGCCACGACCGCCTCGAAGGTCCGCTCGATGATCGCGTGATTGCTGGGCAGCACCTGGTTGAGGAACGGCGCGGCGACATTGGTCCGGTCGGCCAGCGCCAGCAGGCTGCGGATGTCCTTGGGCAGGCAGGAGCCGCCGAACGCGAAGCCCGGCGTGAGGTAGGCGGGCGAGACGTTCAGCACCCGGTCCTCGCAGAACAGCCGGAAGGCCGCCCGGGCGTCCACCCCGAGCGACGCCAGGACCGCCCCGCTTTCGTTGGCAAAGGCCAGCTTGACCGCATGGTAGGCGTTGGCGAGGTACTTGACCGACTCCGCCACGCGGTAAGGTGCCACGTGCACCGCGCCGCCGACGCCCGCATAGATCTCCCGCAGCACGGCCCCGTCATCGCCCGCCGCCGCGCCGATCAGCGTGTAGGGCGGCGCGTGGAAATCCCGGACCGACGAGCCTTCCCGCAGGAACTCAGGGTTGGACAGGTAGCGGAAGCCCTCGCCATGCCGCTTGCCGCTGGCCTGTTCGAGCATCGGGATCACCCGGTCCTCGGCCGTGCCGGGCGGCACCGTGGAGCGCATCACCACGGTGTGCAAGCCGGGCTTGCGGCGCAGCTCCTGGCCGATTGAGGCCGCCACCTCGTCCACCGCCCGCAGGCTGACGCTGCCGTCGGGGCTGCTCGGCGTGCCGACCGAGATGAACGACACCTCCGTGTCCGCCACGGCATCGGCGACGCTGGTGGTGGCGCGCAACCGGCCGCCGCGGACGCCCTCGGCGATCAGGCGGTCGATCTCCTCTTCCACGATGGGCGACTGCCCGCGCGCAAGCATGGCGACCTTATCGGGCGCGACATCGACGCCCGTGACCTCATGGCCGAATGCCGCGAGGCAGCCGCAGGACACCGCGCCGACGTACCCGATTCCGAACACCGATATTCTCATGACGCCGAAACAAACAATATTTCGGTATCGAAAACAAGCTGCGGATGGTCAGGAGGCGGGCGTCAGCGTCCAGGGCGTGCCAGGCTCGCAGAAGAACGGCACGGCGTTGGGGGTGCGAACGTTGGGGGCCAGGCCCATCTCGGCCCGCAGCGCCCGGAACAGCGCGCCGTGCGCCACCACGAGCACCGATGCCGGCCGGGTCAGCGCCCGGTTGATGACCGCCACCGCGCGGGCGCGCAGCACGTTGAACGGCTCGGCGCCCTCCGGCGTGAAGGCGCCGGAGACCCAATCGTCGAACCAATCGGCCATCGGCTGGCCCTCCTGCACGCCGAACGCCACCTCCCGCAGCTCGTCCTCCACCTCCAGCGGCACGCCGATGCGCTCGCCGACGATGACGGCGGTGTCGTAGGCGCGGGACAGCGGGCTGGTGACGATGGAGCGGATGCCGCGGCTCCGCAGCACCTCGGCCGCGGTGCGGGCCTGGGCGAGGCCGACCTCGTTCAACGGCACGTCCACGTTGCCCTGGGACAGGTTGCGCGCGTTCCAGTCGGTCTCGCCATGGCGCAGGAACCAGAACGCGCGTGTGGCGAGCATCAGGCTTTGAGGCCTTCTTGCTCGATCATGCGCCGCACAGCCGGGCGGGCCAGCATCCGGTCGAGGTGGGCGGCGACGTTCGGCGGCAGGTCCATGTGCACGCGCCTGCCCCAGAACGCGACGTAGAACAGGGCGCTGTCTGCGATGCTGTACTCGCCGGCGACCCACTCCTTGCCGGCCAGCGCCGTGTCCATGATGGCGAAGCCCTTGGCGGCCATTTCGCGGCCCTGGGCCTTCACCTTGTCGTGCCCGGCTTCCTCCGGGCTGAAGTTGCTGGGACGGAACTGCCGGGCGAAACCCTGCATGTGGATGGTGGCGACGCAGTAGTCCGTCGCCTCCGCCGCGCGCAGCTCGGCCTCCGCCGACTTCGGCAGCAGCCCGGCCTCCGGGTTGGTCTTCCCGAGATAGTGGGCGATCACCGGGAACTCGGTCACGACCGCGCCGTCGTCGCGCTGCAAGGTCGGCACCTTGCCCTTGGGGTTCAGCTCGCTGAACGGCGGGCGGTGGTTCTCGCCGCCGTGGATGTCGAGCTTCGCCAGCTCGTAAGGCTTGCCGATCTCCTCCAGCACGATGTGGATGCCCATGGAACAGGCGCCCGGCGCATAGAACAGCTTCATGGCGTTTCCTCCTCAGTCGAACAGCGAGCTGACGGAACTCTCGTCCGAGATACGCTGCATGGCCTCGGCGAGGATAGGGGCAATGGAGAACAGCCGGAGGTTGCGGGTCTGCAGCACGGCCTCGGTCGGCAGGATGCTGTCGGTGATGGTCATGCACTCGATGGGGGAGGCCGCGATGCGCTCGGCCGCGTTGCCGGACAGCACGCCGTGGGTGATGTAGGCGCTGGCCGACCGTGCGCCGTTGCCCATCAGCGCCACCGCCGCGTTGCACAGCGTGCCGCCGCTGTCCACGATGTCGTCCACCAGGATGCAGTCCTTGCCGCGCACGTCGCCGATGACGTTCATCACCTCCGACACGCCCGCGCGCTCCCGGCGCTTGTCGATGATCGCCAGGTCGCAGTTGAGCCGGGTGGAGATTTCGCGCGCGCGCACCACGCCGCCCACGTCCGGCGAGACGATCATGATGTCGCGCCCGGCGAAGTGGCTCTGTATATCGCGGGCGAACATCGGCGCGGCGTAGAGGTTATCGACCGGGATGTCGAAGAAGCCCTGGATCTGCCCGGCGTGCAGGTCGAGCGTCAGCACCCGGTTGGCGCCGGCCTGGGTGATGAGGTTGGCCACCAGCTTGGCGCTGATCGGCGTGCGCGGCCCGGCCTTGCGATCCTGGCGGGCATAGCCGAAGTACGGGATCACGGCGGTGATGCGCCGGGCGGAGGACCGCCGCAGCGCGTCGCAGGTGATCAGCAGCTCCATCATGTGGTCGTTGGCCGGGTAGGACGTGCTCTGGATCACGAACACGTCCTCTCCCCGCACGTTCTCGTGGACCTCGACGAAGATCTCCAGGTCGGCGAAGCGGCGCACCGAGGCGTTCGCCAGCTTGAGGTGCAACGCGGCGGCCACGGCCTCCGCCAGCGGCCGGTTGCTGTTGCAGGCGAGGATCTTCATGGGGCGGAGGTCCCGAAAGTGGGGCAGATTGCAGGCCGCATGGGTTTAGCAACCCGGATGCAGGCTGTCACGACGGGCCAGGGGGCCTACTTGGGTGTTGCTTGGGGTGTTGCTTGGGGTGTTGCCTGGGCGGGGCGTGCCCCACTCGCGTTCAGCACGACGTCGCGCACGCCGCCCGCGGCCTCCTCCGCCACCGCGACGGCGATGTCGCCCCAGTAGCGGTCCAGCGTGCCCGGCGGGACCTCGTTAAGCTGCACGATGCGCCCGCGCTCCTCGCCCTTGCTGTCCGACACGATCCATTGCAGCTCGATCCGCATCGTGCCCTTGGCGCCGGACGCGGTCTGCACCTGGCCGGACAGGCTGAAATCGGCGCCGGTGGCCGCGTCCTGGACCACCAGGCCCATCGCGCCGAGCTTGTTTCGCATCTGCAGCGGCAGGCTGCTGTTGCCGTCGCCCGGCGCCCCGGTCACGCCGGCGAAGAAGATGCGGGCCGGGCGGTTCAGCAGGCTGTTGGGGTCGCTTTGCCGGCGCGCGGCCTCGATCTGGCTGAGCAGGGCGGCGATGCCGGGCGCCGCCTGCACCGCCGCCGCCTTGAGCACCGCCGGGTCGCCGCCGGCCCAGGCGGCGGTCGAGACCGGCGCGCCCTCCGACACGCCTTGCGCCTCGCCGGAGGGGTTCTGCACGGCGTAGCTCGGCACCACCTCGGCGCCGCGCACCTCGGCCGACAGCACGAGGGACCAGTCGCTGCGCTGGTGCGTGCCGTCGGTGGCGGTGGCGGGCACCTCCTCCGTCCGCAGCGCG
>CAXTTB010000254.1:0-5794 GCA_964246905.1 uncultured Acetobacteraceae bacterium
GCCCTACCGCGTGCCCGCCTGGAACGCCGACCCGCCGGACGACGCCGGCTGGCGCACACTCGTCGCCAAGCTGGCCGACGCCGCCCGGCCCGTCCTCGCCCGGGCGCGGGAGCAGCTTGGCGTCACGATGGAGGCGGCCACGCTGGGCGGCGTGAAGGCGTTCGTGCTCACCCCGCGCACGATGCCGGACGCGCACCGCGGCCAGCTCATCTTCAACATCCACGGCGGCGGCTACGTGTACGGACCCGGCGAGGCCGGCATGGCGGAGGCCATGCTGATGGCGGCGCTCGGCGGCTACCGGGTGGTCGCGGTGGACTACCGGATGCCGCCGGACGCCCCGTATCCCGCCGCGATGGACGACACGGTGGCGGCCTGGCGCGCGGTGGTCGCCACGACCGATCCCCGGCGCATCGGCGTCGTCGGCACCAGCACCGGCGGCGGCATGACGCTGGCGCTCGTGCTGCGCGCGAAGGCGGAGGGTCTGCCGCTGCCCGCCGCCATCGCGCCGGGCACGCCGTGGTCCGACCTCACGGAGGTGGGCGACAGCTACCGGACCAACGAGTGGCTGGACAGCGTGCTGGTCAGCTACAGCGGCTATCTGAGCCACGCCGCCAAGCTGTATGCCGCCGGGCACGACATGCGGGACCCGCAGCTTTCGCCGATCTACGGCGACTTCACCGGCTTCCCGCCGGCGATCCTGACCAGCGGCACGCGGGACCTGTTCCTGTCCAACACCGTCCGCACCCACCGCAAGCTGCGCCGGGCCGGGGTGGACGCGGTGCTGAACGTGTACGAGGGCCTGTCCCACGCGCAGTACCTGGTTGACCTGGCGGCGCCGGAGACCAAGGAGGCGTTCACCGACATCGCGGCGTTCTTCGACAAGCACCTGGCGCATGACGGCGATTGAAGCGGCGCCGTCCCTCATGCACAGTCCGCACGGGCCGGAGTCGGCCAAGCCCGGAACAACGGGAGGGGAGGGGATGCTGCCGCACGCCGCGCAGGCCGGCCAGGGCGCCGGGCCGCTGCTGGAACTCCACGGCATCGGCAAGTCGTTCGGCGCGGTGCGGGCGCTGGACGGCATGGACCTCGTGATCGGGCGGGCCGAGGTGGTGGGGCTGATGGGCGACAACGGCGCCGGCAAGTCCACGCTGACCAAGATCATCGCCGGCAACTTCCCGCCGACCGAGGGCGACATCCGGCTGGAGGGCGTGCCCGTCGCGTTCAACCGGCCCGCCGCCGCCCGCGACGCCGGGATCGAGGTGATGTACCAGGACCTCGCCATCGCCGAGAACCTGACGGCGGCGGCCAACGTGTTCCTCGGCCGCGAGCTGCGCCGCCGGATCGGGCCGCTGCGCGTGCTGGACCACCGCGCGATGAACCGCCGGGCGGCCGAGCTGTTCCGCGAGCTGAAGAGCGAGACCCGCGCCGAGGACACGGTGCGGGAGATGTCGGGCGGCCAGCGCCAGGCCGTCGCCATCGCCCGCACCCGGCTCGCGCAGTCCAAGCTGGTGCTGATGGACGAGCCGACGGCGGCGATCTCCGTGCGGCAGGTGGCGGAGGTGCTGGAGCTGATCCGAAGGCTGCGCGACAGCGGCGCGTCGGTGATCCTCATCAGCCACCGGATGCCGGACGTGTTCACCGTGTGCGACCGGGTGGTGGTGATGCGGCGCGGGCGCAAGGTGGCGGACAAGGCGGTCGCGGCGTCCAGCCCCGAGGAGGTGACGGGCCTCATCACCGGCGCCATCGCGGCCGCATGATGCCGGTGCTCACCAAATCCGCCGCTCCTGCAAGCAACCCTGGGGCCGAACCCGGGTTCGACAACGTCCGCCGGGCCGCCTGGCACCGGCGCGGCGCGCTCGGCAGCCAGACCGCCTACGTCACGCTCGCCTTCGTGGTCATCACCGTGCTGGTGGCGGTATTGGCCGGCAACTTCACCAGCGCCGGCAACCTGCTGAACATCTCCCGGAATTTCAGCTACATCGCGCTGATCTCGCTCGGCATGACCACGGTCATCGTCACCGGCGGCATCGACCTTTCAGTGGGCGCGGTGACGGCGCTGACCGCGGTGTGCACCATGGTGGCGATGCGGTTCGTGGCGGGGTCGGCGTTGGCGGCGGTGCCGGGGGCGGCGCTGGTGCTGCCGATCCTCGCCGGGCTGCTGCTGTCTGCGGCGGTCGGCTGGGTGAACGGCACCATGGTGGCCCGCGTCGGGCTGTCGCCCTTCGTCACCACGCTCGGCATGTTGTCGATCTGCCGCGGGCTGACCTACGTCATCACCCAGGGACGCGGCCAGCCGCCGAGCGGGCCGTACGTCGCGGAGTTCCTGTCGGCCACGAACGGCAGCATCGGCGGCCTGCCGGCGTCCGTCGCCTACCTGCTGGTGTGCGCCGCCGCCCTTGGCTTCGCGCTGCGCCACACGGCCTGGGGGCGGCACCTGTTCGCCATCGGCGGCAACGAGCAGGCGGCGATGCGGACCGGGGTGCGGGTCGCCCACGTGAAGATCAGCGCCTACGTGCTGTGCAGCCTGTCCGCCGGGCTGACCGGCATCCTGCTGGTGGGCTGGCTCGGCTCGGCGCCGGCGAACCTCGCGAGCGGCTACGAGCTGCGGGTGATCGCCGCCTCGGTGATCGGGGGGGCGAACCTTGCGGGCGGCGTCGGCGGGCCGGTGGGCGCCGTGATCGGCGCGGCGCTGATCGAGGTGATCCGCAACGGCCTCGTGCTGGGCCGGGTGGATGCGTATTGGCAGGACACGCTGATCGGGCTGATCATCATCCTGGCCGTGCTGGTGGACCGGCTGCGGACCCGGCAACAAGCGTAAGAGACAAGGGAGCGGACATCGAATGCGTATTTTCAGGACCCGTCTGCTGGCCGGCATCGCCAGCACGTTGCTGGCCGGGGTCGCCAGCGTGCTGCTGGCCCGGGCGGCGCCGGCGGCCGAGACGCTCCGCTTCGCCCTGGTGCCGAAGGGGATGAACAACCCGTACTTCGACCTGTCGCGCGACGGCTGCATGAAGCGGGCGAAGGAGATCGGCGTCGAGTGCATCTACCGCGGCCCGGTGGAGCACGAGCCGGCGGACCAGGTGCAGGTCATCCAGGACCTCATCACCCAGGGCGTGGACGGCCTGGCGATCTCCGTCCCCGACGCGGACGTGGCGGTCAACGTCATCAAGCAGGCGCGCGACGCCGGCATCGCCGTCATCACCTTCGACGCCGACAGCCCCAAATCGGCGCGGCAGGCCTACATCGGCACCGACAACACCGAGATGGGCCGCGAGCTGGGCCGCCAGCTCATCCAGCGCCACCCGAAGCCCGGCACCTACATCACCCAGTCCGGCGGCCCGGCGGCGGAGAACCTGAACCAGCGCCTGGCGGGACTGAAGGAGGTGCTGGGCAAGGCGGGCTGGACGATCGCACCGGGGTCGCCGTCCTATTGCAACGACGACTCGGCGCTGGCGAACCAGCAGTTGACCGACCAGATGACCGCGAACCCCAACGCTGACGCCGTGGTGCCGGTCGGCGGCTGGGCGCTGTTCGCGCCGGAAGCCTACAAGGGCTTCGTCAACGCGAACCGCAAACGCTACGACAGCGGCGCGCTCTCCCTCGTCATGCCCGACACGCTGCGGGTCGAGGTCGAGATGCTGCAGCAGGGCTTCGCCCAGGTGCTGGTCGGGCAGCGCCCGTTCGAGATGGGGGAGAAGGCGATGGACATGCTGGCCGCGCTGAAGAAGGGCCAGGCGGTGCCGCCGGTCACGTATGTCGGGCTGGACGTCGTGACGAAGGACAACGCGGCGCAGTTCCTGAAGTAGGCGCCCGGCCTGCCGCGGCCCTGGTGCATTCCCCGGCCGTCCTCATCTCCGGGCCGGATGCGGGATGCGCGAGGGACCATGGACGCCAGGACGTGAGCACGACGCCGCCCGACGCCGCCGCAGGCGTGGCGTCGCTCCTGGCCCGCGCGGAGGCCGCCGGGCAAGCCGGGCAGTTCATGGCCGCGCGGGACGCCTATGCGGACGCCCTGCGGGCCATGACAG
The DNA here is from genome assembly GCA_964246905.1 of uncultured Acetobacteraceae bacterium. Classification (GTDB taxonomy): domain Bacteria; phylum Pseudomonadota; class Alphaproteobacteria; order Acetobacterales; family Acetobacteraceae; genus CAHJXG01. The sequence continues at coordinate 4,029 of CAXTTB010000254.1, forward strand.
CCTCCGAACCGCCGGTGCAGCGGGTCCGTACGCTCGGCGGCATGGGCTGGGCGCTGCGCTGCATGGGCGACCCGGCGGCGGCGCTGGGGTGCTTCGAGCAGGCGTTCGCAACCCAAAGGCGCACCGACCCCGGCAACCACGCCGGCTTGGCCACCCTGCACGGCGTCGCCGCGGAGGCCCTGATGGCGCTCGGGCGCTTCGACGAGGCGCTGGCCGAGCATGAGGCCGCCCTGGCGCTGGATGGCGCCACAGCCTTGGCCCGCGCCGGCACCCTGGCCCTGGCCGGGGAGGCGGCGGCCCGCGCCGGGCGCTACGGCCAGGCCCGGACGCACCAGGACGCGGCCCTCGCCGCCCTGCGCGCGCTGCTGCCGCCGGGCGACCCGCGCATCGCCGACGCGCTCAGCAAGCTCGGCTACTCGCTGCTGCACCTGGAGGAGTGGGAGGCGGCGGAGGCGGCGCTGCGCGAGGCCGTGGCGGGCGTGCCCGGGCACGATCCCGTGACCAAGAACCTGATGCCCGGCCTGGTGCAGCAGGGGCGCCGGGAGGAGGCCTATGCGCTGGGCCGGGACGCCTACCGGCAGCAGAGTTTCGTGGTCCAGCCGCCGCCGGCCCGCCCCGCCGGCACGCTGCTGGTGCTGACCTCGCTCGAAGGCAACATCCCGACGGAGCACCTGCTGCCGCGCCTGCCCTTGGCGGTGGTGGACTGGCACCTGGACTTCTCCACCGCGGCGCACGAGGCCCTGCTGCCGCACTACGACGCCGTGCTGAACATCGTCGGCGACGCCGACGTGGGCGGGGCCGCGCTGCGCTACGCCGACGCCTTCAAGGAACGCTGCGCCGTCCCGGTGCTGAACGACCCGGCGCGCGTGCTCCGCACCCGGCGCCACGAGGTCGGCGCCCTGCTCGCCGGCATCCCCGGCCTCGTGACGCCGCGCTCGGTGCAGTTGACCGGCGCCGCGCTTCAGGCGGACACGTTGCGAGCGGAGGCGGGGCTTGAGGCGCGCGGCCTGCGGTTCCCCGTGCTGCTGCGCGCCGCGGGCAAGCACGGCGGCGAGAGCGTGCAGCGGGTCGAGGGGGCGGCGGACCTGGCAGCAGCCGCAGCCGGGCTTGAGCCGGACGCCGTCGTGTACCTGACGCAGTATCACGAGTACGCCTCGCCGGACGGGCTGTACCGCAAGTACCGCGCGATCTTCATCGACCGCGCGCCGATGCCGTACCACCTGGCGATCTCGCCCTATTGGCTGGTGCACTACTTCTCGGCCGAGATGGGGCATGACGACCGGGTGGCGGAGGAGCTGGCGTTCCTGGCCGACATGCCGGGCTGCCTTGGCCCGGTCGCCACGGCGGCCCTCGGCGCCATCGCGCGGCGGCTCGACCTCGACTACTGCGGGGCGGACTTCTCCCTGCTGCCGGACGGGCGCGTGCTGTTGTTCGAGAGCAACGCCACCATGCTGGTCCACCCGGAAGCGCCGGGCAGCAGGCACGCCGGCAAGAACCCGTTCATCGACCGCATCCTGCTGGCGTTCGAGGCGATGGTGATGCGCCGGTCCGGGCTGGCGGCCCGGCCGTAAGCCGGCCATCTCCGCCCTGGAGCGGGCGGAAGCGTCTCCACCCGGCACCGGGCTGCCGCATAGGACACCTTTGTCCGTTTGGCTTTTGTCCATCTGATACCAGCGGCGCTTTGCCCTGACTTCTCCCCGTGATTGCGAGGCGCCTTTGCGGCGCGGCAATCCAGGACGGCAAGGACCCTGCTGGCGGCCCTGGAT
>CAXTTB010000255.1:0-5790 GCA_964246905.1 uncultured Acetobacteraceae bacterium
GGGGAGGACGGCACCGCCCGCTTCTCCGCAGTTCGCAGGGCCGGGTCAACGGGGGTTTGGCGTGGGTGAGGGTAACGGCTCGATTTGAATTTCTGTAATTGGTGGTTTGAAAACGATCCGCTTTTCGTTCACGATTGGCATATGCCGCGCCCCGGTAAGCGGTATGCCGAGGTTTCATGCTTTACGTATTCCCGATCGACACGTTCGTTGTCGCGATCAGCGACTACAAAGGGCCTTACGAGGACCCTATCAGCGTAAGGCAAGGCGACGCCGTAAGCCCCGTGACCGATGGCTCCAAGGAAACGGATTTTATGGGCTGGACATGGTGCGTAGGACCAGACGGACGTGCAGGGTGGACCCCTGATAGCTGGTGCAAGCCGGTCAACGAAGGATGGTTTTTAGTACGCGACTTCTCCGCCCTTGAGTTGACAATCCGAAAAGGTGATCGCTTACGGCTGCTCTACAGCGAAAGCGGATTCCTCTTCTGCGAAGCTATGAACGGCGATCAAGCTTGGGTGCCAGATGCCACTGTGGCTCTTGAAACCTCGAACTGAATGTCCGCTTCGAAGAAATAGTGACAGCGACGGCTACATCTCGAAATGGTCGAAAGCCGATGCTCAAACTGAGACACTACCCTTTGTCAAAGCAGCTTCGGGCGGTATTAAACCAATCATGAGCGATCCCTCTGAGCTGCCAGGAGGTTGCCTTTGCGGCAACGTGCGCTACGCGATAGCCCCGGCAAGAATCTTCGATGCCGGCTACTGTCATTGTTCGATGTGCCGGCGGCTGACCGGCTCGCCAGTGCTGGCCTGGATCAACGTCGAACCCAAAGCGTTCCAAATCACCAACGGGGAGCCGGCCGCCTACCAATCTTCGCAGGCCGCTGAGCGCGTGTTCTGCGACCGCTGCGGAAGCCAGCTTTTTTCCAGATCGGCGGACACGATGGCGTATATCGCGCTGAATACCGGCACCCTCGACGACCCGCGCGATCCAAGGGTTGCGCCGCGCCTTCACATGTTCAGCGGCGAGCAGCTTCCCTGGCTGGCGCTCAGCGACTCGCTCCTCCGATATCCAGCCAATCAACTGCCGCACCCGGATCTCCGCTAAGCGTACGAGCAAGGCTCGCTCCCCACTCGTCGCGAAACTCAGGCCGAGACAGAACCTGACGGCAGGGCTATCGCATTTGGAGAAATGCCAGGGGCTTTGCCCCTGGACCCCACTGGGGCCGCTAAAGACGAAAGCCACGCGGGCAGGAGCGCCGGTTGCAGTGCCGTGCCGGATCGGCTATCGCGCGGCGGTGAGCGCAACCCTGGACCCTCGCGGCACCACCGACCTCGTGCTGCATTCAGACCACTCGGCCCGGGCGCGGCAGCGACTCGCGGTGCGGGACGCGCGGGACGGGTTGGGGCTGTGGCGGCTCGGGCTGACGCTCGGCTGGTTCGACATCCGCCTGCGCTACCGCGGCTCGGTGCTCGGCCCGTTCTGGCTCACGCTGTCCACGGGCGTGATGATCGGCGCGCTCGGCCTGCTGTACTCGCAACTGTTCAAGATGGAGCTGCACGACTACCTGCCGTTCCTGGCGCTGTCGCTCGTGCTGTGGAACGTGCTGGGCGCCGTGGTCGCCGACGCCTGCGGCAGCTTCCAGCAGGCGGAGGGCATGATCCGCTCGCAGCGGATGCCGTTCACGCTCTATGCCATCCGGGTCATCACCCGGAACCTGCTGGTGCTGGCGCACAACATCCCGGTGATCCTGGTGGTGTATGCCGTGTTCGACGTCTGGCCGGGGCTGGCCGCCTTCGCGGCGGCGCCGGGCATCGTGCTGTGGGTGCTGGACGGGCTGGCCGCGTGCCTGCTGCTGGGCGCGGTGTGCGCCCGGTTCCGCGACATCCCGCCCATCGTCGGCAGCGTCATGCAGATCGCGTTCTTCGTCAGCCCGGTCATCTGGAAGCCCGAGCTGCTGAAAGGGACGCAGGCGGAGCTGCTGCCGTTCAACCCGTTCTACACATTGCTGGAGGTCGTGCGGGCGCCGCTGCTGGGCGGGGCGGCGGACTGGCAGGTCTGGCTGTCCGCCCTGGGCTACAGCGCCCTGCTGTGCGGCGGGGCGTGGCTGCTGTTCACCCGCGTGCGCGGGCGCCTGGCGTTCTGGGTGTGACCGGCATGGCGTCCATCGACGTCGAGGACGTGGAGGTCAGCTTCCCGATCTACCACGGCAACAGCCGCAGCCTGAAGCGGACGGTGTTCGCCGCCGCGAGCCGGCGCCTGCAGGAGGACGGGCGGCACCGGATCGTGGTGCAGGCGCTCCGCAGCGTATCCCTGCGCCTGCGCAGCGGCGACCGGCTCGGCCTGATCGGCGGCAACGGGGCGGGCAAGACCACGCTGCTGCGCACGCTGGCCGGCATCTACGAGCCTGTGGTCGGCTCCGTGCACGTCCATGGCGTCATCGGCGCCCTGCTCGACCCCAACCTCGGCATGAACCCCGAGCTGACCGGGCGGGAGAACATCGCGCTGCGCGGGCTGTACAGCGGGCTGGCCCGCCCGGCGATCCGGCGCCTGGAGGACGACGTGCAGGAGTTCGCCGAGCTGGCGGAGTTCCTCGACCTGCCGGTGCGCTTCTACAGCTCCGGCATGGTGATCCGGCTGGGCTTCGCGCTCGCCACCGCCATCCGCCCGCAGGTGCTGCTGATGGACGAGTGGTTCCTGGCCGGCGACGCGGCGTTCATGGAGCGCGCGAAGGGCCGCCTGGAAGACATGGTGCGCGGCGCCGAGATCCTCGTGCTGTCGTCGCACTCGGTCCCGGTGATCCTCGACTGGAGCACCCGGGTGATCTGGCTGGACCAGGGCCGGGTGATGGCGGACGGGGATCCGCGGGAGGTGATGGACCGGTACCACCGCGCGCTGTTGCCGGAGCCGAACCCGGAGATCGGCCTGGTCGATCAGTCCACGAGCGCCTGATAGGTCAGGACGCGCAGCTCGCGGCGGATCGGGTAGGTGGAGCTGGGCGTGAGCTGGGTCATCATGATGACCGCCATGTCCTCGGCCGGGTCGATCCAGAACGCGGTGCTGGCCGCACCCCCCCAGGCGTACTCGCCCGGCGACCCCAGGATCTGGGCGCGCGCCGGGTCGAGCATGACGGAGAAGCCCAGGCCGAAGCCGATGCCCTCATAGTTGCTCTCGCTGAACCGCGCCTGCCCCATGCTGGCCATGTCGCCGCCCAGGTGGTTCGCCGTCATCAGCTCGACCGTCTTGCGGCCCAGCAGGCGCTCCCCGTCCAGCGTGCCGCGGTTCAGCATCATCCGGCAGAAGCGCATGTAGTCGCGCCCGGTGCCGAGCAGGCCACCGCCGCCGGAGGCCAAGCGGGCTGTCGCGAAGCGGCTGGCCGCCGGGTCGTCGAGCAGCGTGGCCCGGCCGTCCTGCCCCCGCACGTAGTTCGCGGCGAAGCGCCCGAGCTTGTCCGGCGCGACTTGGAACGCCGTGTCCACCATGCCGAGCGGTGCGATCACCCGGTCGTGCAGGAACCGCCCGAACTCCTGCCCTGACAGCACGGCCACCAGGTGGCCCAGCACGTCCGTGGCGATGCTGTAGTTCCAGGCCGAGCCGGGCTGCGCCAGCAGCGGCAAGGACGCCGCAAGCTCCACGACCTCCGCCAGGGTGCCGCCGGAGGTCTGGAAATCGACCCCCCGGTCGCGGTACATCGCGTCCACCGGCGTCGCCTCCATGAAGCCGTAGGTCAGCCCGGAGGTGTGGGTCAGCAGGTCGCGGTAGGTGATGGGGCGCATGGCCGGCACAGGCTCCCTGCCCTCCCCGGCATAGACGCGCATCTCCTTGAAGCAGGGCAGCACGGCGCTGATCGGATCGTCCAGTTGGAACAGGCCGTCCTCATACAGCATCATGACCGCCACGCTGGTGAGCGGCTTGGTCATGGAATAGATGCGCAGGATGCTGTCCGGCCCCATGCGAAGCCCGCGCGCCATGTCGGCCAACCCGGCATGACGCTCATACGCCAACTGCCCGCGCCGGCTCACCAGCACGGACAGCCCAGCCAGCCTGCCGTCCTCCACGAGACGGTCCATCCAGCCGTCGATCTTGCGCAGGCGCAGGGACGAGAAGCCGACGTGTTCCGGGTTGGTGGCGGTCATGGGAGGACTCCTTGCCTTCGGAATCATGAAGCAGCCTAGCCCACGGCGCAATGCGCCCGTCCCGGAGCGACCGGGGCGGGCGCTTGGAGTCAGGCGGCCTTTTCGTCGTGGCTCTCGGCCGCCTCGTGCAGCGCCTCGCCGAGCGCCTTGACCTTCTCGGCGTGCTTGCCCTCGGTGCGGCCGGCGATCGTCACCGTCTCCTTGCCGAGCTTGGCGATCAGCTTCCGCACCGCCTCGCCATCGATCTCAGGCTTCTGCAGGTGCTTCTTGAGGCTTTCGAGGTCTTTCACCAGGGTCTTCACGCCGCTGACCTCGACCTTCTCCAGCGTGGTCTCCCAGGTTTCGATGTTCTTCACGGCGGCGTTCACCGTCATGCTCTTGGCGCCGGCCTTAAGCGCCTTGATGGTGGCATCGTATGTCGGCATGGAACTCTCCTTAAGCCACGCCAGACGATGGCGGGTGTGCAGGAACGCGAGCGTGCCGGAGCCGTTCGAAAACGAAGCCGTGATGATTGTGGGAACGCGACGAAAAAGGGTGCCGGCATCGCCAGGCACCCTTGATCCTATGGGCTTGCCTACGCCGCGTCCTGGCGGGCAACGGCGCGGAAGGATCATCCCGCGGCCAACAACAAGCCTATCCCAGTCGTTGGCGCGGAGCCGGGTCGGCGCCCTGAGCGTGCCGAGCCGGCTTTGCGCCTTTCCTGCGGCGTCAGCCGTGGCGGGTGGTCGCCGTCTCGCGCACCGTGGTGGTCGTGCCGGGAGCGGCGATGGTGCCGGCCGGACGCTCGGCGCTGGCCTCCATCGACTCGTCGGGGTCGTCCGCCATGTTCTTCTTGAACGACTTGATGCCCTTGGCGAAGTCGCCCATCAGGTTGCTGACCTTGCCGCTCCCGAACAGCAGCAGGACGACCAGCAGGACGACCATCCAGTGCCAAATGCTGAAGCTACCCATGGTTCCTCCGTGCGGGCGAGGCCCGGCCAGGGCGCGCCCAGATCTCAAACGGCGGACGAAGGCCCGCCCCACGGCATGACATGGCGCGGCCCGGCAATCCTTGCAAGCAGTTTGGCAATGGTCAGGGGCCGGAGTCTCCGGCTGGGGCGGGACCGATGAAGCCGTAGGTCGGGTATTCCGTGAGGCCGAGCGTGCCCGACGGCGCCCACCAGACCCGCACCTCGCTCCAATCGTTGCCGGGCGAGACATCGACGACCGGCTCGTCCCGGGCGACGCTGCGGGGCACCCAGTTGGCCTGGGTCACGGTGATCTCCCGGTCCGACACCACGCGCTCCACGACGGACACATGCCCGGAGCCGAGCCGGGCGCTGCGGCGGAACACCAGGACGCTCCCCGGGCGCGGCACGCTGCCCCGGCCGTAGCGGCCCGCCGCCTGCTCCCACCAGGAATACGCCTCGCCGTGGAGCTGGATGCCCGACACCTGCCGCGCGTAGGGGGCGCATTCCAGCAATGCGGCCTCGCTGGCGGAGGCGGGCCGGCGCGGGCCGGAGCCGCAGGCCGACAGCAGCACCGCCAGGACGGCCAGGGACGCCGCGCCCTTCCCGCTCATCCGCTGGCCGCCCAGACCACGCCCGCCGCCGCCGTGCCGCCGAGGATCGCGAGCGCCAGGTTGCGCGTGGCGAGCATCACCACGGCCGTCGCC
>CAXTTB010000256.1:0-3235 GCA_964246905.1 uncultured Acetobacteraceae bacterium
GGGGGCCGCGGGGGACAAGGTGGGGCGCCTGGGGCCGCCGCGGGTGCTGCCCGACGCGTAGTGCGCGGCGGCGGTGTAGATGATCCGCCGCGGCGCGCGCCGCTGCCTGCCCACCCCCGTCTCGGCGGCGGCAAAGTGAGCGGGGCGCTCCGGCGTCCCGCCGACAGCGCGGACGACCATCGCCTCGGGGAGGGCCAGGCGCCCCCCCGGCATTTCCTCGACCTGCGCGACTTCGAGGCGGCGACGCTGCGCCACATGCTCGACATCGCGTCGGGCTACAAGGAGGCCGGACGGGTGTCGTCCCGCCCGTTCGCCGGCAAGACGCTGGCGATGATCTTCGAGAAGCCCAGCACCCGCACCCGCGTCAGCTTCGAGGTGGCGATGCGGCAACTGGGCGGCGACGCGATCACCCTGTCGGCCAAGGAGCTGCAGATCGGGCGCGGGGAGACGGTGGCCGACACCGCCCGCGTGCTGTCCCGCTACGTGGACGCGGTCATGCTCCGGACCGACGACGCCGCCAAGCTGCACGAGATGGCGGCCCACGCCACGGTGCCGGTGATCAACGGCCTCACCAACCGCAGCCATCCCTGCCAGCTCATGGCGGACGTGATGACGTTCGAGGAGCACCGCGGTCCCATCGCCGGGCAGGTCGTGGCCTGGAGCGGCGACGGCAACAACGTGCTCAGCAGTTGGATCGAGGCGGCGGTGCGCTTCGGCTTCACCCTGCGCGTGGCGACCCCCGAGATCCTGCGCCCGCCGCAGGGCCTGATCGACTGGGCACGCGCTGCGGGCGCACGCATCGAGGTGTTCGCCGACCCGGCCGAGGCGGTCCGCGGCGCCCGTTGCGTCGTCACGGACGCCTGGGTCAGCATGGCGGACGACCCGAACGAGAGCCGGCACAACCTGCTGGCGCCCTACTGCGTCACCCCGGCGCTGATGGCGGAGGCGGCGCCGGACGCCATCTTCATGCACTGCCTGCCGGCCCACCGTGGCGAGGAGGTGGCGGCGGAGGTGATCGACGGCCCGCAATCCGTGGTGTTCGACGGCGCGGAGAACCGGCTGCACGCGCAGAAGGGCGTGCTGGCCTGGGCGCTGGGGGCCGCGCGTTGACCGAGGAGATCGCGTCCACGCCGGGCTGGGTGGAGCAGCGATTGGACGAGGTGTTCGCCGGCCTGCCCGATGGCGCCGGCCCGGCACGGGAGGCCTACGGCGCCTGCCTCGGCCGCCGCAAGGAAGCGGCCGCCCCGTCCGACATGCTGGGGGCCGAGTTCAACGGCTGCCGGACCACGCTGCACCACGCGCTGACCGAACTCGGACTGGACGGCGACGCGCTGGCGCAGCTTGACCGGCGGCTCGAGGCGCTCGAGGCGGAGATCGCCGAGGACAGCTAAGCGACCTTGTGCAAGTTGGGACACGCATGCTCAGGATTGTAGGGCGGATCAGCGAAGCGCCATCCGCCTTCCGTCCGCACCGCCCGGTGGCGCATGGCGCTCCGCTTATGCGCCCTACGTGTCCGGGCCAGACGCGGAGCGTCAGTTCGAGTTGGCCCAGTCATCCATGGCCCAAGCTGCGAAAGGCTGCTTAGCCTGAGCGCGTGTAAGCACCTGGACAGCATGAGCACATCGCGGATGCCCTGGTGGGCCTGGTTCTGGCCGCTCGCCGCGTGGGCTGCGCTGGTCGGGGGGAAGCTCGTGGGGCTGAGCGCCCCGCTGATCGCCGCCGCCGCGGTGGCGCTGGTCGCCACGGTGTTCGCCGCCGTGTATCACGCCGAGCTGGTGGCGCACCGGGTCGGCGAGCCGTTCGGCACCTTGGTGCTGGCCGTCGCCGTCACGGTGATCGAGGTGGCGCTGGTGGTGTCGGTGATGCTGGGCGGCGGACCGGAGAAGGCGGCGCTGGCGCGGGACACGGTGTTCGCGGCGGTGATGCTGGTGTGCAACGGCGTCGTCGGCATGTGCCTGCTGGCCGGCGGCGTGCAGTACCGGGCGCAGGGGTTCCAACTGCAGGGCGCGAGCGGCGCGCTCGCGGTGCTGACGGCGCTGACCACGCTGACGCTCGTGCTGCCCAACTTCACCACGACCACGCCGGGTCCGGTGTTCACCCCGTCGCAACTGGCCTTCGTCGGCGTCGTGTCGCTGGTGCTGTATGGCGTGTTCGTGTTCGTGCAGACGGTCCGGCACCCCGGCGACTTCCTGGAGGATGGGGCGCAGGACGCGCACGACGCGCCGCCCTCGGCCCGGGCGGCCCTGCTGAGCGCCGCCTTGCTGGTCGTGGCGCTCGTGGCCGTCGTCGGGCTGGCGAAGTCGCTGTCCCCGGCGATGGAGGCCGGGCTGGATCGGTTGGGGGCGCCGAAGCCGGTGATCGGCGTGGTGATCGCGGCGCTGGTGCTGCTGCCGGAGGCCTTGGCCGCCCTGCGCGCGGCGCGGGCCAACCGGCTGCAGACCAGCCTGAACCTCGCCCTCGGCTCGGCGCTCGCCAGCATCGGGCTGACGATCCCGGCGGTCGCCGCGGTGTCGGTCGTGCTCGGCACGCCGTTGACCCTGGGGCTGGGCCAGAAGGAGGAGGTGCTGCTGGGGCTGACGCTGCTGGTCAGCGTGCTCACGCTCGGGACCGGGCGCACGACGGTGCTGCAAGGGGCGGTGCACCTGGTGATCCTGGCGGTGTTCCTGTTCCTGGCGGTGGTGCCGTGAGGAGCCGCTTCTCGGCCTCCGTCCAAGTCGGCGCGCTGTGGCCGGGATGGGCGTGCCGCATCGTCTCGGTGAAGCCCAGCCGGGCGAACAGGCGCCGGTTGCCGGGCAGGGCCAGCCGCACGCCGAGGTGCAGCCGCGGCAGGCCGCGCCGCCGCGCCTCATCCTCCGCGGCATGGACGAGGCTGGCGGCAAGTCCCTGGCCCCGGCAGCCCGGCGCGGTAGCGAGCCGTCCGAGGTAGAGGCCGTCGTCCTTCTCCGACCACAGCACGGCGGCGGCCGGCTCGGCGTGCATGACCAACGCCCCGCCGCCGCCTGCGGCCAGGTGCGCCAGGACGCTCGCCTCGGTTTCCCGCAGCGCGCTGGGCGGGGGGTCGAGCGGCTCCGGGATCGCGCCGAAGGCAGCGCGGATCAGCGCGGCCACGGCCGCGGCATCGCCTGCGTCGATCATCCGGATCGTCATGGCACCCCCAACTTCGCTGGCCCGCGGCAGGTTCACCCGGGCCGTGCCGATCCCTATGTAGGGCGCATGACATCGACCCCTGCTTTCC
>CAXTTB010000256.1:3245-5773 GCA_964246905.1 uncultured Acetobacteraceae bacterium
CGCGGCGTCACCCCCTTCCACTTATCCGGCCAGCCAGTGCGCGGGCGCCTCGTGCGGCTCGGCCCGCTGGCCGACGCGCTGCTGACCCGGCACGAGAACCACGATGCCGTCACCGCCCTGTCCGGCCAGGCCCTGGCGCTGGCGGCGGCGCTGGCGACGGCGCTGAAGTTCCAGGGCAGCTTCAGCCTGCAGGCCAAGGGCGACGGCGCGGTGCCGATGCTGCTGGCCGACTGCACCGAGTCCGGCGCGCTGCGCGGCTATGCCCGGGCCGAACCGGAGCGGCTGGCCACCCTGCTGGCAGCCGACCCCGCCCCCTCCGCCGCCACCCTCCTTGGCCGCGGATACCTGGCGTTCAGCGTGGACCAGGGGCCGGACCGCGAGCGGCACCAGGGCATCGTCGCCATCGAGGGCGACAGCCTCGCCGACATGGCGCTGCACTACTTCGAGACCAGCGAGCAGATCCGCTGCTCCGTCCACCTCGCCTGCGCCCGCACCGTCCATGGCTGGCGCGCCGCCGCCCTCATCCTCGAGCGCGTGGCCGGCGAAGGCGGCATCGACCCCGTGCTCGACACTGCGGCGCAAGACGAGGCCTGGCGGACCGCGACCGCGCTCGCCGCGACGCTCAAGGAGGAGGAGCTGCTCGACGACCGCATCCCGCCGGAGCGGCTGCTCTATTTGCTGTTCGGCGCCGCCGGGGTCTCGGCGGACCGCAACCGCGCCCTGGCCTATGGCTGCCGCTGCTCCCGCGCCCGGCTGTCCGGCATCCTGGAGACGTTCCCGCCGGACGACCTGGACCACATGTCGGTCGGCGGCGACATCGTCATGACCTGCGAGTTCTGCAACCTGGACTTCCGCTTCGGCCGCGGCGAGGTGCACGGCAAAGGCGGCGATGAACGCCTCAACTAAATTGCCACGGCGCGCGGCCCTGTTGCTGCCGTGGGCCGTGGCGGCGTGCGGCGGGGACGCGCCCCCGCGCCCCATGCCGCCGCTGCGCTACGACTACCTGACGCCGCTGCGGCTCAACGTGGCGACGGTCGATGTGGGCGAGGCGCCGCCGCCCAGCCCGGCCGAGGCGCAGTCCCCGGCGCCGGTGGGCGCGACGCTGCGGCAGATGGCGCTGGACCGGATCGTGGCCGGCGGCGCCTCGGGCCGGGCGGCGTTCACCATCGCCGCAGCGCAGGTTGACCGAAGCTCCGGCCACCGGAACGGGCTGATGGCGGTGCGCCTGGAGGTGTTCACGCCCGACAACGCCCGGGCGGGCTTCGCGGAGGCGCGGGTGTCCCGGTCCTCCGTCACGGGCGACGACCTGCGCGGCGCGCTGTACGACCTGACCCGGCTGATGATGGACGACATGAACGTGGAGTTGGAGTTCGAGGTCCGCCGCTCGCTCCGCGACTGGCTGCAGGAGCCGACCGCCGACCCGCCGCCGGCCCCGGTGCAGCAGCAGGACCTGCCGTCGCCCTAGCATCAATCGCCGACGGTCTTGACCTGAAACCCGCCGTGGAGGGCGTAGGGCGGATAAGCGCAGCGCCGTCCGCCGGGGGGCAGTGCCGCCGGTTGGCGGGAGGCGCTGACGCTTTCCCGCCCTACATGCATGGCCCGCCGCAACAGGTCACAAGTCATAACCGTTGCATGAGAGCCGGTCAGCCACCCAGATACGCCGCGGCGACGCCCGGGTTGCGCGCGACCTCTGCCGCCGGGCCGGACAGGACGATGCGCCCGGTTTCCAGCACGTAGGCATGGTCCGCCACGTCGAGCGCCGCGGAGGCGTTCTGCTCCACCAGCAGGATCGTCGTGCCCTCAGCCTTCAGCGCCGCGACGATGGCGAAGATCTCCTCCACGAACAGCGGCGCCAGGCCCATGCTCGGCTCGTCCAGCAGCAGCAGGCGCGGGGCGCCCATCAGCGCCCGGCCGATGGCCAGCATCTGCTGCTCCCCGCCCGACATCGAGCCGGCAAGCTGGCGCAGCCGTTCCCGCAGCCGGGGAAAGCGGGCCAGCACGCCGTCCTGCCGCCGCGCGACCTCGGCGCGGCCCGGCACCAGGTAGGCGCCGAGCGCCAGGTTCTCGGCCACCGTCAGCTCGGCGAAGCACTGCCGCCCCTCCGGCACCTGGCGCAGCCCGGCGGCGGCGATCCGGTGCGCGGCCTGCCCGGTGATGTCCGCGCCCCCGAAACGCACCCGTCCGGCGCGCGGGCGCACCAGGCCGGAGATGGCGCGCATCGCCGTCGTCTTGCCGGCGCCGTTCGCCCCGATCAGGCAGACGACCTGGCCCTCCCCCACAACGATGGACACGCCGCGCAGCGCCAGCGTGCGGCCATAGGCGACCTCAAGCCCGTCGATCTCAAGACCGCTCATCCCGCGCCGCGCACCCCGGCCCTGGCGCCGGCGGCGAGGCGGGCTGCGACCTTGGGGCCGAGATACGCCTCGATCACGGCGGGTTCCTGCCGCACGGCCTGCGGCGTCCCCTCGTAGATGCGCCTGCCGAAGTTCAGCACGGTCACGGTGTCGGAGATGTCCATGACGAAGCCC
>CAXTTB010000257.1:0-5756 GCA_964246905.1 uncultured Acetobacteraceae bacterium
CGCCCAGCAACTGGATGGCGCGGTTGGACAGCACCTCGTTGACGTTCATGTTGGACTGGGTGCCGGAGCCGGTCTGCCAGACGTACAGCGGGTAGTGGTCGTCCAGCTCCCCCGCGATGGTCTCGTCGGCGGCGCGCATGATGGCGTCGCATTTCCACTGCGGCAGCCGGCCCTCGGCCGCGTTCACCAGGGCGCAGGCCTTCTTCACCGTGCCGTAGGCGTGATAGACCTCCTTCGGCATCTTGTCGTTGCCGATGGAGAAGTGGTGCAGGGACCGCTCCGTCTGCGCGCCCCAGTAGCGGTCCGCCGCCACCTGCACGTCGCCCATGCTGTCGAACTCGCGGCGCTCGCCGTGCGCGTCGATGCCGATGGGGATGTCCCGCATCGCCGGTTCGGCCACGGTCACGCCTCCGCCCGGTACTCGGGCTTGTAGAGCATCGCCTCGATCCAGGCGCGCGTGTCGCCGGGCCGCTCGGCGGTGGCGAGCTTCTGGTCGAACATGTGCTCCGCCACCGCCGTCGCGATGGCCAGCTCCGTCTGCAGGATATTGGCCTGGCTGGGGTAGAGCATCCCCTTGTCTCGCAGGTCCTGCCCGACCTGGGCGGCGCAGGCCTCGGCGGCGACGATGAAGCACTTGTCGGTGATGCGGGTGGGCCGGGCGGCGTAGGTGGCGAGGCCGATGGCCGGGAAGATGTAGAAGTTGTTGGCCTGGCCCGGGTAGAACTGCTTGCCGTCCAGCGTCACGTCCGGGAACTGCACCCCGGCGGCGAACAGGGCCTTGCCCTTCGTCCACTTGTAGGCCTGCTCCGCCGTGCACTCGGCCTTTTCCGTCGGGTTGGACAGCGCGAAGATGATGGGCCGCTCGTTCAGCTTCGCCATCGCCTCCACGACCTGCTGGGTGAACGCGCCGCCCGTCGTGCTGTAGCCGATCAGCACCGTCGGCTTGAACGCCTCGATGGCGGCAACCAGGTCCTTGGTCGGCTTCGCGCCCTCATGGGCATACACCTGCTGCGACGGGCTGAGGTCCTTGCGCGACGGCTCGACCAGCCCGGCGACGTCGAACATGGCGATACGGGCGGCGGCGTCCTCCTTCGACAGGCCCTTCTCCTGCATCGCAGTCACGATCAGGTTGCCGGTGCCGATGGCAGCCGACCCGGCGCCCAGGAACATCACCCGCTGCTCCTCCAGCTTGCCGTGCAGGATCTGCAGCGCGGTGATGACCCCGGCCAGCGACACGCTCGCCGTGCCCTGGATATCGTCGTTGTAGCATAGCACCTGGTCGGCGTACTTGGACAGCAGGCGGATGGCGTCCGTGCCCTTCCAGTCCTCGAAGTGGACGCAGACGCCGGGGAACACCTCGTTCGCCGCGGCGATGAACTCCGCCACGAAAGCGTCCAGCGCCTCCGTCGCCGGCGGCTCCTGCCGCATCCCGAGGTAGAGCGGGTCGTCGCGCAACGGGCCGCGGGTCGTGCCGATGTCGAGCAGCACGGGCAGCAGGCTGTCCGGCGGCACGGCGGCGCAGGCGGTGTAGAGCTGCAGCTTGCCGATGGGGATGCCCATGCCGTTGGCGCCGAGGTCGCCCAGGCCCAGGATGCGCCCGCCGGTGGACACGCAGATGAACCGCACGTCCTTTTCCGGCCAGTTCCGCAGCGCGTCGGCGACATGGCCTTTCATGTCCAGCGACACGTACATGCCGCGCGTCCGGCGGTAGATGTGGCCGAACTTGAGGCAGGCCTCGCCCACCGTGGGGTCGTACACGATGGGCAGGAAGCGCGCCGGGTCGCTCATCACGACGCGGTAGAACAGGGTCTCGTTGCGGTCCAGGAGGCCGATCAGGTAGATGTAGCGTTCGAGGTCCGACGGCTTCTGGTCCAGGTGGCCCATCACCCGCTCCACCTGCCGGTCCAGCGTCTCCACCTGGAACGGCAGCAGGCCATGCAGGCCAAGCCGCTGGCGCTCGGCGGCGGTGAACGCGGTGCCCTTGTTGCGGCGCGGGTCGTCCAGCACCTGCGTCCCGCCCGCGTGTCCGGACATGCTGACGTCGTTCATGCAGCGCGCTTTCCTGGTCAACGCATCCCTGCCCGGCTGTATCGGAGGGGGCTTTGGAAGGAGGATGCTGGTTTCGGTCAATCGACGATGGGAACGGGGCCACCGGGCGGCAATGGAACGCATCAGGAACGCATCGCTTTTGCCGAGTTCGTGATCCGGTATTCGTGTTGGTGATGGCTTCCCATACGCTGTGCTGGTGGCGGGTCGCTGGCTTGACTTGGGCTGATCCGTTTCTGTTTTGTTACAGTCGGGGTTGAGGGACGCGGCCTGAACGCTGCGCGTCTTGGTGCGCCGCGCCGCCGCAGGCTGGCGCGTATCGCCGCCGTCTCGTCGGACCGTCATGGGACGGACCCCACGCCGCTCGCGGCGCCCGCGGACCGCACTCGCGTTCGAGACGCGCGATGCGATATGATATCGAAATGAAACCGACCTTGCTGGCCACTGTCCTTGCCTTGCTTCTCGCATGTCCGGGCGTTGCGCGCGCCGCGGACGAACCGGCCTCGCCGGTCGAGGACCTCGCTCCGCTGGACGTGGCCATCGACGGCCAGGACTATGCCCTGGACAGCTTGATCGTGCGCCTGCCCGGCGAGAACAGGCTGCCGGTCGCCCTGATCGCCCACGGGGCCATTCAGGGCGATGGGGAGCACGCCGACATCGGGGTGCTGAGCGGCTGGGCGCATGACCTGGCCCAGCGCGGCTGGCTCGCGGTCGTGGTGATGCGCCGGGGCTACGGCGGCTCGGAGGGCGCATTGGCCGACGACCCCGGCGAGTACGACAGCCCGGACGCCGCCCGTCTCCTCGAGGCCCAGGCCGATGACCTCGAAGCGGCGCTGCGCAGCATCGGCCGCCGCCCGGACGCCGACATGGGCCGCGTGCTCGCGGTGGGAGAGTCCACGGGCGGCGCCGTCCTCTTGGCCCTCGCCGCGCGCCCTTCGGTGAAGCTGTCCGCCGTGGTCAGCGTGTCCGGCGGGCTGGCGTGCAGCGCGCCGTTCGTGCGCGACCCCCGGTGCGCGCAGCTCGACGCCGACCTGGTGTGGAACTTCGCCCGGTTCGGCGCTACGGCGCGGATGCCGACGCTGTGGCTTTACCCGGAGAACGACAGCCTGTTCCGGCCCGGCCTGGTCCAGCGGATGCACGCGGCCTTCACCGGCACGGGCGGACGGGCCGAGCTGGCCATGCTCCCGCCCTTCGGGGACGACGGGCGCGCGCTGTTCTACGATCCCGTCGGGATGCGCCTGTTGCTGCCCCGGCTGGACCGCTTCCTGCGGGCCAACGGTCTGCCGACCTGGGACGAGGCCGCGTCCCAGCCCTTGATCGCGCGCCTGCCGCCGGGCGACGGCCAGGCGGTCCGGGACTACCTCCGGCTGCTCACGGCCGAGAAGGCGCTCGCCCTCGCGCCCGGCGGCGGCGCGTCCTGGCGGTCGCACGAGGACACGGCCGCGGACGCGCGGGACGGCGCGGGGGGCGATTGCCAGGGAAGGGCCGGCCGCGCCGGGCTCGCCTTCGACAACTTCCGCCCTTTGATCGAGGCGCCGCCATGAAGGCCCTCTTGCCGGTCATCGTCCTGGCCCTGCTGCTGGCGTGCCACGGGGCGCGGGGCGCGGACGGGCCGGCCCCGCCGCCTGCCGTCGTCGAGGACACGGCGCCCTTGCCCGTCACGATCAAGGGCAGGAACTACGCGCTGGACGTGCTGGTGGCGCGGCTGCCGGGCGAGGCCAAGCTGCCGGTCGCCCTCATCACGCACGGCAGCAGCGATATCAGCGGGCGATACACCACGATCGAGGAGCTGCGCGGCTGGGCGCACCAGTTCGCCCAGCGCGGCTGGCTCGCGGTCGCCGTCATGCGCCGCGGATACGGCAACTCGGAGGGCGAGGTGGCCGAGAACAGCGGCTCCTGCCGCGGCCCGGACATCGGCGGCTACCTGGACGCGCACGCCGACGACCTCGAAGCGGCGCTGCGCAGCATCGGGCGCCGGGGGGATGCGGACATGGGCCGCGTGCTCGCGGTGGGGCATTCGGCCGGCGGGGCGGCCGTGATGGCGCTGGCCGGGCGTCCTTCGGTGCGGCTCGCCGCGGCGATCAACATCTCAGGCGGCCTGACCACCAACAGGCCGTTCGAGCGCAGTCCCGCCTGTACCCTGGCCGAGTCCGACCTGGTGTGGAACTTCGCCCGCTTCGGCGTCGCGGCGCGGATGCCGACGCTGTGGCTGTATGCGGAGAACGACAGCCTGTTCCGGCCCGGGCTGGTCGGGCGGCTGCGCGCGGCGTTCACCCATGCGGGCGGCCGGGCCGAGCTGGTCATGCTGCCGCCGTTCCGGGACGATGGGCACGCGCTGTTCGACGCGCCGGGCGGGCGGACGTGGCTGCTGCCCGATCTGGACCGCTTCCGCCGGGCGCACGGGCTGCCGACTTGGGACGAGGCCGAGTCCGCGCCCTTGCTCGCCCGGTTGCCGATCAACGACGGCCTGACTGCGCAGGCCTATCTTCAGAGCCTGTCGGCGGAGAAGGCGCTGGCCCTGGCGCCGGGCGGCGGCGCCTACTGGTCATCCAACAGGCGGACGGCTGCCGAGGCGCAGCGCCGTGCGCTGGCCCGGTGCAAGGTAAAGGCCGGCGTGGACTGCACGCTCGCCTTCGACAACTTCCGCCCCCTGATCGACGCGCCCCCGAAGGCCGCGCACCGCCCAGAGCCGTAGTCCGGCGGGTTGCCAGCCATGCACCGCGAAGGCAGTCTTGCGCGCGGCATGGGACTGGCATCGTGAAGATCGTGCTGCTGGCCGTCGCCTTGGCCCTGCTTCTGGCGGGCAGAGGCGGCGCACGGGCCGCGGACGGGCCGGCCCCGCCCGTCGAGGCCGTCGAGGACGCCGCGCGCCTGGCCGTGACGGTCGGCGGCAGGGACTACGCGCTCGATGCGCTGGTCGTGCGCCTCCCCGGCGACAACAAGCTGCCGGTCGCCCTCATCACGCATGGCGCCAGCGACGGCGACCCGCGGGCCGCGACCATGGATTGGCTGCGCGGATGGTCGCATGACCTGGCCCAACGCGGCTGGCTCGCGGTCGCGGTGATGCGCCGCGGGTACGGAGGTTCCGATGGCGAAGTGGCCGGCGATGCCGGCACCTGCGCCATGCCGGACGTGGGGCGCTACCTCGACGGGCATGCGGACGACCTGGAGGCGGCGCTGCGCAGCATCGCGCGCCGGCCGGATGCGGAAATGGGCCGGGTGCTGGCCATCGGGGACTCTGCCGGCGGCGCGGCCGCCATGGCGCTTGCGGCCCGCACGGCGGTGCCGCTTGCCGCGGTGGTGAGCGTGTCGGGCGGTTTCGGCCATCGCCTGGGACCGTTCCGTCCCGATCCGGCTTGCCCGCTTTTTGAGTCCGACCTCGTATGGAACTTCGCCCGGTTCGGCACGACGGCGCACATGCCGACACTCTGGCTGTATGCGGAGAACGATAGCTGGTTCCGGCCTGGGCTGGTCGGGCGGATGCGCGCCGCCTTCACCGGCAGCGGCGGGCGGGCGCAGCTTGCCATGCTGCCGCCGTTCAAGGGCGACGGCCACGCGCTGTTCTTCGCGCCGGGCGGGAGGCGGCTGCTGCTCCCTGAGCTGGACGGCTTCCTGCGCGCGAACGGGCTGCCGACGTGGGACGAGGCCGCGTTCGCCCCGGTGCTGGCCGGCTCCCGCAGGTAGTCCTCGATGTCGTCGCGGCCATGCTG